>NZ_JBFODR010000006.1:0-4948 GCF_040908425.1 Aeromonas sp. R2-1 | reverse complement strand
TGAATCGCCCCGGCTTCTCTAGACACTTTTGAGCCGTTCGAAATATTGCTTTTCACACTCTACTGGCGATAGCCCATTGTTGAAACTGTGCCGACGCTTGGGGTTGTAAAACATTTCAATGTAATCGAACACATCCTGCCGGGCCTCCTCCCGATCTGCATAGGTTTTACGTCGGATCCGCTCGCGTTTGAGGAGTTGGAAGAAACTCTCCGCCACCGCGTTATCATGGCAATTGCCACGTCTGCTCATGCTGGCCTTGAGCCGGTGCTCCCGCAAAAAATCCTGCCAGTCATAGCTGCTAAACTGGCTCCCTTGGTCAGAATGAACCAGCACTTCCTGCTCGGGTCGCCGTCGCCACACTGCCATCAGTAACGCGCTGATGGCCAACTCTCGGTCGATCCGTGGCCCCATTGACCAACCAATGACTTGTCGTGAAAACAAATCCAATACCGCGGCCAGATAGAGCCAGCCTTCATGGGTTCGAATATAAGTGATGTCCGTTACCCAGACCTTATTTGGCTCAGTCACATCGAACTGGCGTTCAAGATGATTCGGTGCAACCACCGTTGGCCGGCCACCATAATGACCGGGACGGCGACGATAACCGGTTTGTGAACGCAAACCTTCATGACGCATTAATCGCGCCACCCGGTGTTTCCCACAGGTCTCGCCCATCTCTCGCAGGTCATCCCGGATCTTGCGATAGCCATAGACGCCCCCGCTTTCTAGCCAACATTGCTTGATCTGGCCCAGGAGGCGTTGGTCTTCAAGTGCGCGGGCAGATAAAGGCTGGTGCTGCCAGGCGTAATAACCGCTCGGGTGGACATTCATCATCCGACACAGTCGGCGGATGGGATGTGTGGACGCGTGCACCCGGATGAAGGCGTACCTTACCCTGACAGCTTGGCAAAGTACGCGGCGGCCTTTTTTAAGATATCTCGCTCATCGGTGACGCGGCGCAGTTCAGCCTTGAGGCGCCGAATTTCGGCTTGCTGGCTGGAGTCATGCTGTTGCTGCACGGCGGGCTGGCTGTAGCGCCTGATCCAGGCGTAAAGACTGTGGCTGGAAACACCAAGTCGCTCAGCGACCTCTGCCACTGGGTAATGGCGCTCAGTCACCTGCTTGACGGCGGCCAGTTTGAATTCTTCCGTGTAACGTTGCTGCTTGCTCATAACACCTCCTGATTGACCTCAGTTTGAGGCTCTTGAGGTGTCTAGGAAAGTAGGGGCGATTCAGTTTCAACAATGGGCTATCGCCAGTAGAGTGTGAAAAGCAATATTTCGAACGGCTCAAAAGTGTCTAGAGAAGCCGGGGCGATTCAAACTTCAAATCCGCACCTTCACCAATAGGTAGCTTTTGAGTTGTCTTTGAGTATTTAAGCAAAGTTGGCAACGATTCCCGATTTACTGGATGGAAGCCAAAGTAGGAAAGCCACAAAGCCGGGCTTTGAGACGAGCCATCTTTCGACTCACCGAACAGGTCAGCAGCCAAACTGCGACGCAGCAGGTTACTGGAAGTTACGTACAAAAACCTAGGAATGCGGCACCATACCAACCAGTAATCCTGTATCGAATGACAAAATAGCTGAACCAAATATGAAACCTGACGGTAATGTCCTTCATAAATTGTTCG
Organism: Aeromonas sp. R2-1; assembly: GCF_040908425.1. Classification (NCBI taxonomy): domain Bacteria; kingdom Pseudomonadati; phylum Pseudomonadota; class Gammaproteobacteria; order Aeromonadales; family Aeromonadaceae; genus Aeromonas; species Aeromonas sp. R2-1. Next base: position 3,316 of record NZ_JBFODR010000006.1, on the reverse strand, counting down.
ACCAGACAAGACATGCTCAATCATCGAGATTCTTTGGCTGTTTCTTTTACTTCTGTTAAGCAGAGTAGATTATCGGGATACCATAAATCGTATATATATTTAACAAACACCTATCCCGTTACTCTTTGTCACTGTGGATATAAATATCCCTCTATTGCCAAAATGAGAATCAATGCTTGCAGGAATAGGTATATCATGTCGCTGATGTATATCAACGTCCCTAGTCAAAAAATATCAAATAAAAACTCTATTAAGAAAAGAGATGTGCAATAACGCCTGTTGTAGCTCCCTACAAATCAGCTTATGGTGATACCAAATAAATTTCTGTGGGATACATAATAGTAGTCCCAGTCATCTCACAGAGATCACTGAGACTAAGAAAGATGCGAACAAGTCATATCGTAAAAAGAGCCAACTTATAACCTATTGATATTAAATGGATAAGATTTTAATTTTTCATGAGGTAGTTGTTCGCACCGTCCCTAAAGCCTCCTTAATTTTCAACAGAGCCAATGATCTTAAACAGCGTTTCATCGTTAAACATCAATTCAGCGCGCCCAACAGCACTGAGAGCACGCAGTTGCTGAGGAGTATTCATTTTGGCCATTGCTCTAGTGACATGGGCTGTAGTGGCCTGGTTCACTTTTAACGCCAGCTCATAGTCATGGCGAGCTAACGACTCATCTGTGAATATATGAATACCTACGTTGTTACTCATAGCCTTCTCCAATTTAGTTTCAAAAAGTCATTTTTATAGTGGTTAGCTATGGCGAATTTGCCTGTATCCCCTACCACTAAACCTCACTTTAAGGATGATCAAACAGAAATAAACTACTTTTTTTACATGAAAAAAAAGTGTTTTATTGGTTAGTTGATTCACTTAGAATTTAGTGCGATGTTCGATACCCTATAGGCATAAGCTGATGAATAATATGAGAGAAGAACGCAATCTGAGCGCACTTGCGGAAGTGAGGAATATAGTAGCTCAGGAGATATATAAAATATCTGTAATTAAACAATACCCGGAGGAGTATCTTCGTATAGTTGAACTCTACATAAGTATCTCTAATAAATTTTCCTCTGCAGGGTTCTCAGAGGAGAGCGAAAACATTTATCTTTATAAAAGAGCTTTGGTTAACCACGTAGTCGAGGAAAGAGGCGCTTCCGAATGGAGTGAATATCTTTTCCCATTGATCAAAGAGATTGCAGAGGACAATTACGAAACCAAAAACGAAACAATAGTCGCGCTTAAAGGAATATCATCTGAAATATTGATGGAATACAAAGAATTCAATACTGCCATACCTCATAAATATCCTCCTGAGTTGCTGTTAGAGTGGATTGAATACGTAGAACTATATGGTTTTTATCACCAAGAAAATTATGGAATAAAGCGTAGAAGAGAAAAGGTAAAAGATAATTTATCGTTTTGCGAAGCAGGAAACTACATGACTGTAATTTCAACCCACCCAGTACCTATAAATATAATAAAACCATACTCACATGGGCCTTTTTTTGAAATATATAGTTCTACCGAAAAACTCAAGATCCCACTTGATGCCGTCAGTAAGGATTCAAACAAAATCCAATTTGATATTAGTGATCCTCTTGATAGTAAAAAACTCGATATTAAATTAATGATGGAACAAGCAGAAGATATTGATGAGGTGGAAATTATAACTGATTTGAATTTATCTATTAACTTGCGAGACCCTATCTCACCGAATGATTTGGAGATAGTAATAGCTGCACTTCGTGCTCATGCATCTTTTGCACAGTATAAAAATTCAAATTCTCATAAAATACTTGCATCCACACCAGAGGAAATAAATCATGCATTTGGTTATGAGACTTTGCCCGTACCAAGTTATGGTGAGCGGCAATTACTTAGCAGTGCAAAAGAACCCAAAATATTAACGTTCAAGGAAGCCTTAAATCTTTTATCAGGATTATGTCTTCTACAAAAGACGAGCCTCCGATCTAATAATAAATCAGGCATTCATTACTTTACGTGGAATAAAAGAAAACATACAAATATAAATACCGAAGCTGACCTCCTTGCTATTTATCTTAATGATAGATTTAAATCTGGAGAAAATGAAAAAAATGAACCATATGTTACAAAAAGCGATCGTATTAAAAAAGGGTATGTGAAAATTATAGCACATATGAGCCATCACATTGATTCATTTCAAAAGAAACGAGTTCAGTTTAACGTCACCTTGAATGCTCAGCAGCGATTAGCATTAAAAAATGCACCTAGTGTCACTTTAGATGAACTGCATCCTGATGACATTGAATTGGCCGAAAAAAAACTGATATCGCATCAAAAACAGGGGCGAAATGCTTCGATTAAGCTTAGGAAAAATGGAAGCTTTGTCATAACGTGGTGACTCCAATCAAAAATTTTTGTATCGATTAAAACAGCTAAATAGTTGAATTAGAATAAAAAGCTACACTATAAACGATGGGGAAGAAATCTTAGATACCGAGTTTGACGTGTAAATGATGTTTACCCTCTATAGCAGGTAAGCATTGATATACCTGTCGTAGCGTGTAAATTGGAAGAATGCACGCGACCAGGTAATCGAATCATGAAAGTAACCAGCGCTAAGCAGCTGAGCGCCTGTATCAAGGATGCCAGGCTTTCTCAAAAACTCTCTCAAGGCAAAGTGGCCGAGAAAGTGGGGATTAGGCAAGACACAGTCTCCAGCTTCGAGCTCAATCCTGAGTCCACCAAGCTGGAGACCCTGTTCAAGATCCTCGCGGCACTCGAATTGTCACTGGACATCAAACCCCGCAATGAATCATCCGATAGTCCGGCATCTGGCTGGAAGGAGGAGTGGTAATGGCCAATCTGGCTGTCTATATGAACGGCTATCGGGTAGGCACATTCACCAAAACTACCAGCGGCGCCCATCAATTTCAGTACCATGAGTCATGGCTAGCACAACCGGGCAGCCGTCCGCTCTCACTCTCCATGCCATTGCGCCATCAGCCCTACCGGGGCGATGAAGCCTATAACTTCTTCGATAACCTGCTGCCAGATAATGCAGAGGTGAGGAACAGGGTTGTTGCACGCTATCAAGCGGAATCAACCCAGCCCTTCGATCTGCTCAGTTGCATTGGTCAGGATAGCGTAGGGGCATTACAGCTGGTTACCGAAGGGCACGATGTTCCAGATGTCAGGCGAATCGACTACAAGGCCCTTTCCGATGACAAGCTCGAGCAGATCCTGACCAGCTACAAATCAGGAATCCCTTTGGGGATGGTCAGGGAGCAAGAGGAGTTCCGGATCTCTATCGCCGGGGCGCAA
>NZ_JBFODR010000055.1:0-259915 GCF_040908425.1 Aeromonas sp. R2-1 | reverse complement strand
GGCGCCGCTTTTTTGTCCGCTCCCCACCGTATCAGTGGTTTGCATAACCCCAGCGACTGGTCAACTCATGCTCGACACCCAGATGATCGAGGATGCGGGCGACCATGAAGTCCACCAGATCCTCGATGCTTTTGGGTTCATGGTAGAACCCTGGCGCCGCCGGCATGATGGTCACGCCAAGACGGGCAAGCTTGAGCATGTTCTCCAGATGGATCGCCGAGAAGGGGCTCTCCCGGGGCACCAGAATCAGCTGGCCCCGCTCCTTGATCACCACGTCCGCCGCCCGCTCCAGCAGGTTGTCCGAGGTGCCGTTGGCAATGGCCGAGACGGTGCCCATGGAGCAGGGGCAGACCACCATCTGTTTGGGGGCCGCCGAGCCGGACGCCACCGGCGAGAACCACTCCTCCTTGCCGCAGGCGACGATCTGACCCTCTTTGGCACCATATTGGCGACAGAGGTACGCCGACAGCTCCCTGGGAGAGCCCGGCCAATCCTGCTGCTGCTCGGTCTTGAGCACAACCCTGGCCGCCGAGGAGGCGAGCAGGAAGACCCGATAGTCCGCCTGCACCAGGCATTCCAGCAGGCGCAGGGCATAGGGAGCGCCGGAGGCACCGGTCAGCGCCAGGGTGATGGCCTTGTTCATGATGCGCTCTGCAGCTCCTTGAGGCGGGCGATCAGCTTGTCGTGAATGCCGCCAAACCCGCCGTTGCTCATGATCAGAATATGATCCCCTGGGCGGCTCTCGGCCACCAGGGCGCCAATCAGGGCATCAAGGGCCTCGAATACCCGGGCAGGCCGGGTCATGTGGGCCGTCACCTCCCCCAGATCCCAGCCGATGTTGGGGGGCTGGAAGAAGAACACCTCGTCGGCACCATCGAAGCAACCGGCCAGCTCCTCCTTGTGAACCCCGAGCTTCATGGTGTTGGAGCGGGGCTCCAGCACTGCCAGGATGCGGGCCTTGCCCACCTTGGCGCGCAGTCCACCCAGAGTGGTCTCGATGGCGGTGGGGTGGTGGGCGAAGTCGTCATAGACGCTGATGCCGGCAACTTCCCCTTTCAGCTCCATGCGCCGCTTGGGGGACTTGAACTGGCAGAGGGCGTTGATCCCGTGCTCCACCATGACACCGGCATGGCGGGCAGCGGCGATGGCCATCAGACCGTTGTTGACGTTGTGCTCGCCGATGCACTCCCAGTGCACCTCCCCCTGTTTCACGCCATCCAGCCACACCTCGAAGGCGGAGCCGTCATCGGCCAGCTTCACCGCCTTCCACTTGGCGTCGTCCTGGCCCACCAGCTCCACCTCGCTCCAGCAGCCCATCTCGCGCACGGCGGTGAGGTTGTCATCGCCTTTGGGGAAGAGCACCCGGCCGTTGCTCGGCACGGTGCGCATCAGGTGGTGGAACTGGCGCTGGATGGCGGCGAGATCCGGGAAGATGTCGGCGTGGTCGAACTCCAGGTTGTTCATCACCAGGGTGCGTGGGTGGTAGTGGACAAACTTGGATCGCTTGTCGAAGAAGGCGCAGTCATATTCGTCCGCTTCAATCACAAAGAAGGGAGCCGAGCCAAGACGGGCAGAAACCGGGAAGTTGCCCGGCACGCCGCCGATGAGGAAACCGGGTTCCAGCTTGGCATACTCCAGCACCCAGGCCAGCATGCTGGCGGTGGTGGTCTTGCCATGGGTGCCCGCGACGGCCAGCACCCAGCGATCCTTCAGCACGTGCTCCAGCAGCCACTGAGGGCCGGAGATATAGGGCAGATTGCGGTCCAGCACATATTCCACACAGGGGTTGCCACGGCTCATGGCATTGCCGATCACCACCAGATCCGGCGCCGGATCGAGCTGGGAGGGGTCGTAGCCTTCGGTCAGTTCGATGCCCTGTTGCTCGAGCTGGGTGCTCATGGGGGGATAGACGTTGGCGTCGGAGCCGGTCACCCGATAGCCAAGCTGTTTTGCCAACACCGCCAGACCACCCATGAAGGTGCCGCAGATCCCGAGAATGTGAATGTGCATACCGCTGCCTTTTCCAGTAAAGGGAGTGCGCATTCTAGGGTCTGTTGACCCGGTGGCACAAGCCGCGCCCATGGGGAGCGAAGGCATCGGCGCCCGCAGACGACAGAAATCGGGCAAGCGCGGGGAAAAGCCACCCTCCACCACGCCACCCGGCCCTTGAAATATGGTCATTTGACGGGACATCGCTATAATGTCGGCCTGCAAACTTGACTCCAACACTCAAAGGAAACGTCATGAGCCTGAACCTGGTACCGGCCGGCAAGAGCCTGCCTGACGACATCTACGTCATCATCGAAATCCCGCAGAACGCCGACCCGATCAAATACGAAGTCGACAAGGACAGCGGCGCCATCTTCGTTGACCGTTTCATGTCCACCCCGATGTTCTACCCGTGCAACTACGGTTATGTGAACGCCACCCTGTCCCTGGACGGGGATCCGGTCGACGTGCTGGTTCCGACTCCCTACCCGCTGCTGGCCGGCTCCGTCATCCGCTGCCGCCCGGTCGGTGTGCTGAAGATGACCGACGAATCAGGCGAAGACGCCAAGATCGTGGCCGTTCCCCACTCCAAGCTGACCAAGCAGTACGATCACATCCAGGATGTGAACGATCTGCCCGAGCTGCTGAAAGCCCAGATCCAGCACTTCTTCGAGCGCTACAAAGAGCTGGAAGCGGGCAAATGGGTCAAGGTGGAAGGTTGGGGCGACAAGGCCGCTGCCGAAGCCGAAATCAAGACCTCTGCCGAGCGTTACGCTGCAAAATAAGCGTATTCCTCGTAAAAAAGGCGCCTTATGGCGCCTTTTTTATTGGTCGTTGCGGGGACGCTCCGGGGGGATCCCCCTGGATATAGAGGTCGCGCCCGTTTTGCCGATAGGGGCGGTAATAGTCATCACCGCAGCGATATTCCTGACCGGCACCTCCCACCAGATCGCAGTTGACCGGCAGCACCTCCAGCCACTTGATGGCCTGCTGGAAGCGCAGCCACTCCTGCCATTCATGCTCCCGGGCCAGCTGATCCCGCAGGGCGAAGGTATCCGCGCTGGACAATCCCTGATTGACGATGACCTGCCCCGCCAGCGCCGGCGTGGCCACCAATATCAGCAGAAACCGTGAAACAAGCTTCATGATGATTTCCCCCATGACTTATTTCCTGAATTAAATTTAAAGTCAGATCAGATAATTACCAATATATCTGTCACCAGACCAATCCAAATGCCGGTCACTCACCTAGTTGTTTATTATCAACCCAGGCGGAGGCGCACCATGAAACTGGCACAAGGCTTTCTGTGCAGTCTGCTCTTCGGCACCATGGCGCAGGCCAACGAGATCAACCTGAGCTGGCAGTGGCAATCTGCGGATGGTCAGCAAAAGCACCTGCAATTGACGGCGGATGAGCGCACCTTTTCAGCCAGCCGTCACGAGATGACACAGCTCGACACCGCCCTCAACTTCCCGCTGGAAACACTCTACTCCTACATCAGTCCGCGCCTCTACAACAGCATCAACCAGATCAACCAGCACAGCCCGGAGACGGCCACCAAGTTCCGCAACCTGGAACAGGCCTTTACCCTGCACGACAGCAGCCTCGAATCCGCCCAGTTCTGGCAGGCCTACCGGCAATATCAGGAGGACGCCTTCTACGAGATGCGGGTCCAGCCCTGCGTGCACCCGGCCAATCAGAAGCTGCCCTGCGTGCGCCCCAACTACTCCCAGCTGTTCTATCAGTTCAAGGGAGACCTCAAACCCCTGGCGCAGCAGTTTTCGGCCAAGGATCTCGCCACCAGCGTCACCCTGCTGCAGGAGTGGCTGAGCGGCATCCCCACCCCGCCCGAGCAGATGGACCACTTCGCTCCGCCCCTGCAGGCCCTGCAGGACAACAAGGCCGACAGCGACGAGAAGGCGCTGCTCATGGCCAGTCTGCTGGCGGAGCTGGCGCCCCAGTACAGTCTCAGCATTATCTATCCGAACATCAGCATCGGCAGCGTCTCGCCGGCCTGGCTCGCCATCACGGCCGACAGCGGCCTTGAGGGAGACACCCTGGTGATCGGCAATCAGCGCCACGTGCTGCTCACCGGTTCTCCCCTGCTGGCCCAGCAGATGACCATGGCCCAGATTCCCTTGATCAGTGAACCGCTCTACTAGCCTCTTCTGACCATCACTTGCTTTTGATGGATGACATGCCATCCTTGCCGCCGTCATTGGGGGATGGCGACCATGTTGACAAGATCACCGTCGCACCCTGCATTATTTAACACTTTTTAAACAGATCCGATCAGTTTAGGATGTTCAGGGTCCCATTCCCTCGACCCAAAAATCGTTATAACATCACAAAGGAGTGTCATCCGGATGAAACATCTCGTGCTTACTCTGGCGCTGCTGCCAACCCTGGTCATGGCCCACAACATCAAGGAATCAACCCAGGTGCCGCTGGTCAACATCAGCGACAAGGGGGAGCTGGTGCTCAAGGAGAAGGAGATCAGCTATCAGCCCTGGCAGAGCAAGGTCCTGACCGGCAAGGTCTTCCTGATCCAGCACATTGCGGGTCGCTCCAGCGCCAAGGAGCTCAATGCCCCCATGATCGAGGCGATCAAGGCGGCCAAGCTGCCCCACGACAAGTACCAGACCGTCACCATCATCAACAGCAATGACGCCATCTGGGGCACGTCCGGTTTCGTGAAGAGCAGTGCCGAGGACAGCAAGAAAGAGTTCCCCTGGTCCGCCATGGTGCTGGATGCCAAGGGGATGGCCCGCAACGCCTGGGCGCTTACCCCGGAAAGTTCGGCCATCATACTGCTGGATAAAGAGGGCAAGGTGCTGTTTGCCAAAGATGGCCAGCTCGATGCCGCCGAGATAACCAAGGTGATGGGGCTCATCCAGTCCCATCTCTGAATCAGAGAGAAGGGCGCTGATGGCGCCCTTTCCACAAGGGTCTATGGGTCGTTCCACACTGACAATCTGGGTGTTGCTGCTGGGCTGGTTGTGGATGCAACCGGCGCTGGCACAGCACCCTCTTGAAGCTGCCCTGCCCGATCACAGTCATGCCTGCACCCTCTGCATCCTGCATCTGGATGGCAAGCTGGCACTGACGCCGACCCCCGTTCTCCCTCCCCTCTCCTCTGGCATCGACCGGTATATCGGCACTCCCCAACCGAGGGCGGCCACCGGCACCACGGGACATCGCCGTATCCGCGCCCCACCGCCCCTTCATTGTTTCTTTTTTTGAACCAATCTTTTCTCTATTTATTCAAAAGGATTAACGATGAAAGCAGTCACCCTGTTGCTGGCCGCTGCCGCCTTCGGCGCCCAGGCCCATCACGACGAACACGAAAGCCACAGCCACGGTGCCCATGAGCACGGTCACGGCCACCTCAACCTGGTACTCGACGGCAACCAGCTGATGATCGAGTTGCAGGCCCCTGCCGCCGATCTGGTGAGCTTCGAGCATGCCGCCAACACCGATGAGGAGAAAGCGCAGTATGCCAAGGCGGTGGCCCGCCTCCAGCAGCCCGACGCCCTCTTCCGTTTCGACCCGGCCGCCGGCTGCAAGCTGACCCAGCAGGAACTGCAGGCCGCCAAGGAAGATCATGACCATGAGCACGAGCACGAGCACGAGCACGAGCACGACAAGGCTGATGGCGCTCACGATGAACACCATCACGACGACGCGGGCCATGCGGACATGGGAGCCATGTACACCTACACCTGCGCTACCCCGGCCAAGCTCACCGGTCTCGAGGCCACTCTGTTCAGCCTCTACCCGAGCCTGGAGAAGCTGAGCGTGCAGGGCATACTGCCCACCGGCCAGACTGCCGCCGAACTGACTCCGTCCGCCAACAAACTGGGCTGGTAACACCATGAAACATGCCGTGGTTGAGATCCGTGATCTGGCCTTTGCCTGGCCGGGTCACGAAGCCGTCCTCGATCTGCCCGCCCTCCGCATCCACGAGGGTGAGCGCGTCTTCATCAAGGGCCCATCGGGTTGTGGCAAGTCCACCCTGCTCGGGTTGCTGGCCGGTATCCAGACCGCCAACCACGGCACCCTGGAGGTGCTTGGCCAGCCCCTGGCCCGGCTTTCCGGCCGCGCCCGTGACCAGTTCCGGGCGGCCAATCTGGGGTACATCTTCCAGCAGTTCAATCTGCTGCCGTTTCTCTCGGTGCAGGACAACGTCACCGCTGCCCTCACCTTTTCACCCGCCAAGCGGGCCCGCCTGACAGGGAGCCCCGAGCAGGAGGCGCGCCGCCTGCTGGCAGAACTGCAACTGCCGGATGAGGCACTCCATCGCCCCGTCCACGCCCTCAGCATCGGCCAGCAGCAGCGAGTCGCCGCCGCCCGCGCCCTGATAGGCTCCCCTCCTCTGGTGATCGCCGACGAGCCCACCTCGGCCCTGGACACCGACAACCGGGCCGCCTTCATCCGGCTGCTGTTCGAGGAGTGTGACAAGCAGGGATCTACCCTGGTCTTCGTCAGTCACGATCCCTATCTGGAGCCCCTCTTCCCCCGGGTGGAGAACCTGCAACAGCTCAACCGGAGGGCGGCATGACCACACGCCATCATCTCGCAGCCCGTCCGGCCATCTCCCCTTCACTGCGGAGGCTCTCATGCTGAAACTCGCCCTGCAAAGTCTCTGGGCCCGTCGCCTCACCGCCGGGCTCACCCTGCTGGCCGTCGCCATCAGCGTCACCCTGCTGCTCGGGGTGGAGCGGGTGCGCAGTCAGGCACGGGACAGCTTCGCCAACACCGTCTCGGGCACCGATCTCATCGTCGGCGCCCGCTCCGGCCAGGTGAACCTGCTGCTCTATTCGGTGTTTCGCATCGGCAACCCCACCAACAACGTGGGCTGGGACTCCTACCAGGCCATCAAGGCCAGGCCCGGTATCGCCTGGACCATCCCCCTCTCCCTTGGCGACTCCCACAAGGGGTTTCGCGTGCTCGGCACCAACGGGGACTACTTCACCCACCTGAAGTACGGCCAGCAGCAGGCGCTCGTCCTGCGCGAAGGCCGCCCCTTCGAAACACCGTTTGAAGCGGTGCTGGGTGCCCAGGTGGCCGAAAAGCTCGGCTATCACCTGGATCAATCCATCGTCATCGCCCATGGCGCCGGCAACACCTCGTTCAGCCAGCACGACAACATGCCGTTCAAGGTGGTGGGGATCCTGGCCCCCACCGGCACCCCCATCGATCGCACCATTCATGTGCCGCTGGCGGGCATAGAGGCGATCCACCTGGGCTGGGACACCGGTCGTCACAGCAAGAACGTGACCCCGGAACAGGCGATGGCGCTGGATCTCACCCCCAAGACCATCACCGCCTTCATGGTGGGGCTGAGCAACCGGATCCTGGCGTTCCAGTTGCAGCGCAGCGTCAACACCTATCCCAGGGAGCCCCTGATGGCCATCCTGCCGGGAGCCGCCCTGCAGGAGCTCTGGGGGCTGATGAGCGTGGCGGAGACCGCCCTGTCGGTGATCGCGGGCTTCGTGGTGGTGGCGGGCCTCATCGGCATGCTGACCACCCTGCTCGCCGGCCTCAACGAGCGGCGCCGCGAGCTCGCCATTCTGCGCTCCCTGGGGGCGGGCCCTGCCCACCTCTTCCTGCTGCTGGCGCTGGAGGCGATGGCGCTCACCACGGCGGGCATCGCCCTCGGGGTGGCCGCGCTCTACCTCGGTCAGGGGCTTGCTAGCCCCTGGCTGCTCAGCCACTATGGCCTGCAAATGAGCCTGGGTCTGCCGAGCGCCTATGAGTGGCAACTGCTGGGCCTGGTCTGGCTGGCGGGCATGGTGATCGGGCTGCTGCCTGCCGCCCGCGCTTACCGCTACAGCCTGAGCGACGGCATGAGCATTCGCGTCTGACCCGACGCATCCGACCAAGAGAGAAGAACAGATGATGAAGTGGAAAATAGTGGCGCTGCTGGCCAGCCTGCTGGTGCTGCCTGCCATGGCCGCAGATTACAAGACCATCGACTGGGATATCCTCATCCCGGAGGGGGAAAAGCTGCTGCCACCGCCCCAGGTCAGCCATGATGGCGACTTCTCCTCGGTGCCGCAGCCGGTGGGAGGCGTCAACAAGAAGCTGGACAATCAGGAGGTGCGGATCCCCGGTTTCGTGGTGCCCCTGGAAGGGGATGCCAAGACCATCACCGCCTTCCTGCTGGTCCCCTACTTCGGCGCCTGCATTCACGTGCCCCCGCCGCCCACCAACCAGGTGATCTACGTGAGCTACCCCAAGGGGGCGCCGGTGGATGACCTCTGGGACGCCATCTGGGTCAAGGGCAAGATGCACACCGTCAGCTCCAGCCACGAGATGGCCACCGCTTCCTACTCCATGGACGCGGTCGAGGTCAGCGTCTACGAAGAGTGAGCCCCTGATGGCCTCCCCCGGGAGGCCATTTTTTTATCCCGTGACGACCCCGGCAAAGGGATTGTTCATGGATCTGGTTGGAGTAACATTCACTACCAGACCTTGCCATCACGGAGCCAGCATGGCTGACCTGCCCCCCAAGAAAGAGAGTTCCATCCTGAGCAGCCAGGAGCAGACCCTGCGCCTGGCCCGCAGCCGCGGCATCGATGGCATGCTCACCCGCAACAGCGACAGCACCTTCGAGCAGCGCGCCACCTTCCGCCAGTTGGCGGAGCAGGCCACCCGCCAGCGCAATCTGGAATCCATCATGGTGATGGCCGCGCGCCACTGCGAAGAGACCGCCGCCGGCGGCGAGATAGACAGCGACTGGCTCACCCGCTTCCTGCAACTGGCCGAAGACATCAGCATGACCCCCATGCAGCAGTTGTGGGGTCGCATCTTCGCCCTGGAAGTGGCGACCCCGGGCCGCTTCTCCATCCGTGCCCTCAACACCCTCAAGGAGATGACCCAGCGCGAAGCCCAGCTGTTCCAGCGCATCTGCGCCCTCTCCTGCCACTACGAGGGCAGCGACGAGCAGCGCCTGCTGCTGGGCATGCACAAGGGGGCCAGCCTGCTCAGTCGCGCCAAGGTCACCCGAATGGGGCTCGGCAAATACCGGGTGCCCTACAGCGCCCTGCTGCTGCTGTGCGATCTCGGGCTGCTGCACCGTGGCGAGCTCGAATCCGGCCCCCTGCCCGCCGACGGGGTCGAGCTGGCCTTTGGCAACCAGCGCTGGCGTCTGCGCCAACGCCAGAGCAACCTCACCCTGCTCTATTACCGGCTCACCCCCGTAGGCAACGAGCTTGCCCTGCTGCTGGACGAGCCCCCCCTGGAGGAGTACCTGCAGGATCTGAAGACCCTGCTCTCCACCCACCTGCAGATAGAGACCCAGATGCCGGCCCCGGTCAGCGAGCCGGATCTGCCCGCCTGAGGCTGGCGGAGGCCCCAGCCCCGCCTTGCCAAATTGCGAAACCCGCCCCGCCATTGCCAAAACGGCTCCCAAAAAGCGAATCCTGACGGCAGGGGCGGACGCGAGCCCGGGCCATGTTCCCCCCACTACGGGTTTTGAGCGCAAAAGAGACATATAGAGCGCAATTTAAGCGTTTTTGGGCACTCTGGTGTACGAATTGCAACCAGACTCTCTTTCCTCTGTCAGGCAGGAAGTACCATGAGAGTCAATCAACCCGTTACCCAGCGTGAGCGCCTCTACCCGTCGCACCAGAACCTGATTTCCACCACGGATCTGGAGAGCCGCATCACCTATGCCAACGACGAGTTCTGCCAGATAGCCGGCTTCACCCTGGAGGAGCTGCAAGGGGCGCCCCACAACCTGGTCCGCCACCCCGACATGCCGCCCCAGGCGTTTGCCGACATGTGGCGCCATCTGCGGGAAGGCAAAAGCTGGATGGGCCCGGTCAAGAACCGCTGCAAGAACGGGGATCACTACTGGGTCAACGCCTTCGTCACCCCCATTCAGGACGCAAGCGGCAAGGTGGTGGAGTACCAGTCGGTGCGCACGGCGCCGGACGACGCGATCAAGCAGCGTGCGGAGCGGGTCTATGACGAGATGCGCCGCGGCAAGACCCCCCGGGCCCTGCGCCTGCCCCCCTGCTGCCACACCCTGGGGATCCACCTCTGCCTGATGGCGCTGGTGGCCAGTCTGGTCACCCTCGGCTATCAGCACGGCCCGGGCTGGCCTCTGCTCATCGGTGCCCTGCCCCTGGTGGTTGCGCTCGTCATCTGCCAGACCCTCTCCCGGCGCCTCGCCCGGCTGGAGACCCTGGCCCGCCACCGTTTCGACAACCCCTTGATGCAACTGCTGTATACCGGCCGGGTCGATCGTCTGGCTGCCGTCGAGCTCGCCATGAAGATGAATCAGGCCGAGTTCAATGCGGTGCTGGCCCGCACCCAGCAGACCTGCCAGCAGATCGTGCAGGCGGCGCAGACGGATCTGAACAATGCCGAGTCCATCACCGGCAACCTGCAACAACAGCAGTCCCAGACCAACCAGGTCGCGACCGCCATCACCGAGATGACGGCGTCCATTCGCGAGGTCTCCCACAGCTCGAGCGCCTCCTCGGACAGCCTGGACAACACCGCCGTGCTGTTTCGGGAGGGCAATCGCAGCGTGCTCGATACCGTGGCGGCGGTGGAAGGGGTTCACGGCGAGCTGCTCACCTCCCGCGCCGTGATAGAGGCGCTGGCCAGCCAGTGCCGCGCCATCGACGGCATCCTGGACGTCATCAACAACATCGCCAACCAGACCAACCTGCTGGCCCTCAATGCGGCCATCGAGGCGGCCCGGGCGGGCGAGTCCGGTCGCGGCTTCTCGGTGGTGGCGGACGAAATCCGCACCCTGGCCATCAAGACCCAATCCTCCACCGGCGAGATCCAGCAGATGATAAGCCTCTTGCAGGCCAGCGCCGACGATGCCCAGCAGGCCATGGCGCAAGGGGAGCAGCTCTCCGCCAGTTGCCGCCTCAAGGCCGCCGCCACCGGCGATATCCTGCAACAGATAAGCGAACGCCTGTTGCAGGTGACCGCAGGCAGCAACCAGATAGCCCAGGCAATGCAGGAGCAATCCCTGGTCACCCAGGACATCCATCACAGCGTGCTGGACATCAAACGTCTGGCCGACGACTCCAGCCAGGGCAGCCGCCACGCCGTGCAGGGCATCATTGCCCTCGTGAAGCAACTCGGGGACCTGGAGCGGCTGGTACGCCAGTTCCAGCAGCATCCCGCCACCCGGCCAACCAGCACCACCCTGACCAGCAGCCAACCCCTGCTGGCCCGCTAAGCCTTCACGGAGGAAACCAGACCCAAAGACCGTGCGCTAACAATAAAAACGGGCCCCTGCCGTCACCGGCAGCGGGCCCCTCTTTTGGGTGGTGCATGGGTGTCTGAGCGGGTTTCAAATTCGAGTCATCGACCGAACCCGCGGGTCTTTCGCCCCCTCCCAACCACCTGCTCGCCCTTGCCAGGCCCCCCCTCTCGGCTGCACCGCATGGCACTCAGCAGGGCAATGGCCTTGCTCACTCCCCCATTCATACACCGTGAATGTTGGGCGTTGGGCCTTGAGCGTTGAGCGTTGAGCGTTGAGCGGGAAGCGGGAAGAGGGAAGCGGGAAAGCGTCGGCCTTGAGATCCCTCTTATCCAACCTGCCGCAGGCCCCGCTGGCCCCCCAATTTATTGATCTTGCCCGAGAAATCGCCCGCTCCCCCTTCCCTAACCAGCTCCGTTCGGTAACATGGCAATCAGGATCACCTCTTGTCGGAGTCAGCCATGAACCAGACCGGTGCCACAGGAAAAGCGCAGCAGGCTGGAGGCTGAAATTCAGGGACGGTAGCCTTGCCTGAATGTTGGGAAGATCACGACCAAAGAGGTAAAAGTTTGAAAAGAAAACCAATAATAAAGCTTTCTCATATTCAAGAAGTTATCAAGTTATTTAATTCAATAAGCCAAGACGCGAGCTTACCTGATTCATATTACGAGATGTCTCGTTATATAAGCTCAACTGAATATGATGAAATGAATTTGTATGAACTTTCTTTTGAGCCTTATTTATCTATAGTTAAGCAATGTGACATGAGCTTTTTCGCCCTGTATCGGAGCAAACAACGAATATATCTTGCTCATTGTAACGATGCCGGTCACCCCCCACCTCGATGGGAAGCCCATCCTATCAAATTATCCCAACTTAAGGATATTGAGTTGATGATGTTTTTATTGCGAGATCACGCCTATCAGCTAGTGCTCAGAAACAAGCAAGATTTAGCCTATGAAATTTAAATAATTCAATATTCCCAAATAGATAAACCGATAAGATTGATAGCATGTGATTGCCACATTCTTCTTAGTATCAATCATTAAAAAAACACAACCATAATATTCAACATGAAAGTTCTATTAATATTTTTTGGTTTTCTCTTTTTGACGAGTTCGGTGAACTCTCAGGAGATCATGACTCGCACAGCCAGCAGAGATGATGGTTCGTTTATCTCCTATTATCTTGTCCAACATCTCCATGACACAGATACACTGCTGTTGATCCTGCAAGGCTCTGATTGCAATAGTGTCTTGAAAATAGAGTCCATACTCACCGAGTATAAAAATGTCTGGCCAGAAGCTGATGTGTTGCTAATCGAAAAGTACGGCATTAATCGCAAATTAAAATACAGTAAAGATGCCGAACGCAAGGATTGCCCTGCCCAGTACCTTGAAAAGGACAATCCTGCGCAGCGGTTCGCGGATATCAAAACAGTGCTCGATATCGTTAGAAAAGATGGGCAATACAAGACATTTATCCTCTTGGGCGGCAGTGAAGGTGCCGTTATCGCCAACCGGGTGAGCGCAGATATTGACTCTATCGATGCCACCATCGCCTTTAATGGTGGTGGCCGCTGGTTTATCGATGACGTCTCACACAGTATCGCTGTCAAACATAACAACCCCGATGAGGCGAGAAAAGAGAGCGACGATTTCAAAGGGTTTGCCGAGCATGTTCTTAACAGCAAACCCTTTGAGCTTGACGTGAGTGGACACGGTTATCATTGGTGGCAGCAGATGCTCTCCATCGATCAGCTTGATATCCTTAAAAAGGTAAAGTCTCCTTTGCTGGTCGTGCAGGGTGGAATGGATACCTCGGTATCACCGCAAAAAACAGATGAAATGATGCAGCGCCTTGAAGAACTCGGGAAAAGCAATATCGAGTATCGGCGTTACGAAGCACTCGATCACGGGTTGAAAGACAGCGATGGGAAAAGCCTGCGCAAAGAGGTTATCCGCGATATAAATATATGGTTAAGATCAAAGCTAGGTAACCCAGCCAATAAATCTAGTGGCAACTGATTGAAGCGCTGAAGATTGAAACTCAGGGACGGTCACGTGGTGGTTGTGGGTTAGCGCAGAGCGAAGCCCAACGGACGAGTATGATCACCTCAACCAGAGCGGGATAAATATGGGTTTGGCCGATCGGTAAAAAATTTGCAGATACATTTCCGGTAAACGTTGGGCTTCACTTCGTTCAGCACCGACCTACCATTTTTAGCTCAACATACGAGATGATGAGTCATGTTAATAAAGCCACCGTTTATCCGGTGGCTTCTTTAAGCTATTTTTTATCACTGAGTGCTTTTAGAACATCCATAATAAAGCTAGCCTTGTCTATCTCTGGCTCACTCTTAGAGAAAACTTGAGTTATGAGCCTGATTTTAGTGTCACGCTTGAACTCTAGTTTCTCCCGCTCAGTCATATGCTCACATTCTATGGAATTAGTTATTTGCTCTGCCAAAATGGCGGCCTTAAGCATTGTCATTTTCTCAGTATTAAGAGAGACGATATGCTTAACCAAGAAAAAGAAAACACCCGATAAACCGCCAATAATCAGGGTGGTGGCTGTAATCAGCGGCAATCTACTGAGAAGAATATCCCAAGCACTAACATTACCCAAAAATGGCACCATATACATAAAGCTCTCACCATTTTGGTATATATATCTTGCCATAAAAGCCAACGCAACAAATGTAGAAACAGCCAAGATATAATATGGCCTTAACTGTTTAGACGTTTCATTAGAGTGTCCCACCATATCTAGGGTGGTAAGATTTTTTTGCCGATTCGCAACAGCTAACTCTTGCTGTACCGCCTTTAGCACATCGCTCGCTTTCTCAGTATCGACAACCAACATTTTAAGCTTATTTTCTTCTTTCTTGTACGAATCAGTCTCAACTTCGATTCTTTTCTCTATCGCGATTAAATTATCAGACTCATCGGCAATAATTTTTGAAAGCTTTTCATACTCCCGACTTGAATTATCGATGTCACTTCTTACTTTTTCCAGAGCATTCTGACTGTGAGCTAGACTGTTTTTTGCGTGGGAGCGCTCTTGCTCTAATATATTGATATCATTAGATATAGAATCAAACAACGCTCGCTTAACATCGATAACACTATTAATGTTCTCAAGCTTACCTTTAATCTTTTGCATTTCGATAAGCGGTACTTCTCTAGCTCTGTTTAGAGCATCTTTAGCCCTATCAAATTTTTCCCGCTCAGTAAGCAGCGCAGAGGTGCTTGCAACACGCACAGAGCAAAATACACTGTGCTTTGGCAAGATAAGACCCAACGCAATGTCATGTATTTTATATGTGGAAATAGGTACGCTATTCAAAGGTTGTTTTGTTATTCTTTTGGTTGCAAATCTCTTATCCGTACCGTGATAGGAAATAAGCCTAACCGCCCCTTCATTTTCAGATTTAGATACATTCCGACAAGAGAGCTCCGAGACAATAACCGGAGTCGAAAACAATACAACTAACTCACCTTGAAGGGCGTTTTCATCATAGTTTGCAAATTTTAAAGCTTCGTTTGCAAAAGCAGCCTCCTGCTGAGTAAATAAGTCAGGGTCGAAATCACTATGTATGTGTATGAGCGTCTTGCTAGTTTCAGGCGTGTATGTTGTAAAAAATAAACTTAAGGCCTGAGTATATTCCTGAAAGGGTTTAACAATTTCATTAATATCGACACCACTAAACACCTCAGAAAAATCAACGTCATCGGAAATGTCATTCTTGCCTGCAGTCACCACCCCACCCCTCTGTTTTTGGCTCACTCGCAACAATCCCTAGCCTACCACTTTTGTGATGATCGATGCATATCATGGGTGAAATTGGAACACCCACCGTTCTGAGCGCCACATAGCGGCCAACCGATTGGCGAACTATCCCCATTGTCACAGACGGGCACTGTATTGGTCCCCTCTGATTCGCCGAGACGAGGCCACTGCACTAGGTCGCGAGACAAGGATGTCGAGCGAGTGACGGCGGGTCATGGAAGCCCGTCGGCGCGTGCCGTCGGTGCTGTGGTAGAGGTGAGGGTACTCGACGAAGGAGAGCGAATCGGCGAGGGTAACCTTTCTTTTGGTGACTTTTCTTTGGCCACGCAAAGAAAAGTCACTCGCCATAGCCCGTAGGGCGGGCGAAATCCCTTCGAGGACAAGGTCCTCGCATCCCATACGGCGCAGCCGCATCAACCCCCCCTCCCGCCTATCCACTCTGAGGGAAATAGAAAAAGGGGCCAAGGCCCCCTCTTCTATCAATGCTCGGTGAAGCACATCGACATCAGTCGATATGCCCCCTTTGGCGCAGCGCAGTCAGCAACTCATCCACCAAGGCTTCCACCGACTTGCCGGCGTTGAGCAGATGTATCTCCGGCTGCTCGGGTGCCTCGTAAGCGGAGTCGATACCGGTGAAGTTGCGAATTTCCCCTGCCCGCGCCTTTTTGTAGAGCCCCTTGGGGTCGCGCTCTTCGCAGACTGCGAGGGGCGCATCCACAAATACCTCGACGAACTCCCCTTCACCCACAAGATTGCGCACCAGTTGCCGCTCGGCACGGAACGGCGAGATAAAGGCGGTGAGGACGATAAGGCCCGCATCCACCATCAGTTTTGCCACTTCGCCGACCCGGCGGATATTCTCCTGGCGGGCGGCGTCATCGAAGCCCAGATCGCCACACAAACCGTGGCGCACATTGTCCCCATCCAGCAGGTAGGTGTGCTTGCCCGAGGCGGCCAGCGCCTGCTCCAGTGCCCCCGCCAGGGTGGACTTGCCCGCCCCGGAGAGTCCGGTGAACCAGATCACCAGGGGCTTTTGCCCCTTCTGCTCGGCCCGGCTCTGTTTGTCGACGGCATGGGCATGCCACACGATATTGCTCATCCAACACTCCTTGATTGGCGCTCACGCCTCAATACTGACACTGTCCGCTACCGCAGGAAGCCGCCTCGCACCATGAGGCGGCAAGATGCTGATGCCCTGATATTGCGCATGCAACACCCCCTGATTGGCGCTCACGCCTGGATGCCAGTGCCCTGGCACTCCCCTGCATCATAAGCAGCCTTGATAAAAGCTGCGTTAACATAAGCAGCCCTTAACACATCCCCCGGTATCAGACCTTAAAACGGAAACAGCAGGGGCACCATGACGATCACCCCGATGCTGTAGGCCAGGGAGACCGGCAGGGCCAGCTTGAGATAATCCGGCATCTTGTAGTTGCCCGCCGCATAGACCATCAGGTTGGTCTGGTAGCCGTAGGGCAGGATAAAGCTGGAACTCGCCCCGAACAGCACCGCCAGAATGAACGGCATGGTCGAAACGTCCATGCTGAGCGCCAGCTGGAATCCCATGGGGAAGGCCAGGGCCGCCGCCGCGTTGTTGCTCATCAGCTCCGTCAGCACCAGGGTAAACAGATAGATCCCCACGAAGGCGATAAAGGGACTGGCCCCGTTGAACTCCCCCATCAGCCAGTCGGCGATGAGCTTGGCCAGGCCGCTCTTCTCCAGCTGATCGGCGATGGCGAGCGCCCCGCCCACCACCAGCCAGATATCCAGCGGAAAGCGGCGGCGGATCTCGTCCAGGGTCAGGATGCGTGAAAACAGCAGCACCACCAGCATCACCAGCAGCCCCTTGAAGAGCGGCACCAGATCGAGCACCGACAGGGTCAGCACCCCGAGGAACCCCGCCACCACGGCGGCGCTGCGCGTGGCATCGAGCCGGGTGGAGGCCTCCAGCCCGCTCACCACCACGAACTCGCGGGAGAGGGACTTGTTGCCCGCAAACTTGGGGCCGGGCGCCAGCAGCAATGTGTCCCCTGCGTGCAATTCAATCTGGCCGAGGCCGCCGGTGAGCTGGGTCTCGCCCCGGCGCACCGCCAGCACCACCGCATCGAAATGGGTGCGAAACTCCGCATCCTTGATGGTCTGACCCACCAGGCGCGAGCTGTGGCTGACGATCACCTCCACCAGGTGCTGGCCGTTGAGGCGATGCTGGCCGTAGAGATCCAGCCCCTTGAGCTCCTGCAACACGCCGACGCTCTCCACGTCGCCACAGAACAGCAGCATGTCCCCCTCGTGCAGCTCGTGTTCCGGCTGCACCGGGCAGATCACCTGGTTGCCCCGGATGATCTCGGCAAGATAGAGGCTTTTCAGGCTGCGCAGGCCGTTCTCCTTGACACTGCGCCCGGCCATCGGCGAGCCGGGGCCCACCTTGGCCTCGAGAAAATAGCCGGATTCCCGGCTCATCTCGGTGTCCTGCTCCGGCAGATGGCGGGCAAACAGCAGCACGGCGACCAGGCCAGTCAGCAGGGTCCCCGCCCCCACCATGAAGAAGTCGAACATGCCGAGCGGCTTGGCCCCCATCTTGATGAGGAAGCTGTTGACGATGAGGTTGGTGGAGGTGCCGATCAGGGTCAGCACGCCGCCAAAGGTCGCCGCGAAGCACATGGGCAACAGCAGCCGGGAGGGCGCATGGTTGGGGTTGCGCTTGACCGCCCCCAGCATGGACGCCACCACGGCGGTGTTGTTGACGAACGCCGACAGGAAGGCGGTGGAAAACCACACCTTCACCAGCACCTTGTTGAAGGAGCCGGTGCCCACCAGGTTGGCAAACCAGCTCATGACCCGGGTCTTCTCCACCGCGAGCGACACCAGCAGCAGCAACACCAGGGTCAGCAGGGCGCTGTTGGTGTAGCCCGCCACCACGGCGTTGATGTCCGCCAGGCCGCTCAGGTAGGTGATGAGCACGGCGCCCGAGAAGAGCAGCGCCGGCCGGAGTTTGCCCTGGATCAGCAGGGCGACGAGGGCAGCCAGCAGACCCAGCACCAGGGATTGTTGCCAGGTCATGGGCTTACTCCTTGCCGGAATCGTTGCTGATGGTCAGCGCCTGCCAGTGGGGGAAGTGCTTGCGCACCAGGGCGTTGAGTTCCACTTCGAACTCGCTGTATTGCCCTGCCACCGCCTTGGCCGCCAGCCCTTCCACTATCATGCCGGCACCCACGGTGACGTTGGTCAGCCGGTCGATGAGGATGAAGCTGCCGGTATCGCGGATCTCCTGGTAGGGGTCGAACGCCACCGGGTCGGTCAGGCTGAATTCGCACAGGCCGATCTCGTTTAGCTTGAGCTCGGAGGCGGGCAGCTCGTCGAGCTTGTTGATTTCGATGCGGTGGCGGATGGCCTCCACCTGGCCACGGCTCTTCTTGGTGGCCAGCTTGACGTCATAGACCCGGCCCGGTTGCAGGGACTCTTCCCCCATCCAGACGATGTGAGCCAGCACGTTCTGGGTCACCTGGGGCTTTTTCGCCGCATCCACCAGCAGGTCGCCCCGGCTGATGTCGATTTCGTCCGCGAAGGTGACCGTGATGGCCTGACCCGGCAGGGCGTACTCCAGATCCCCGTCGAAGGTGACGATGCGGGTCACCGTGCTCTCTTTGCCGGACGGCAGCACGGCAAGCTTGTCGCCCACCCGCAGGATACCGGAGGCCAAGGTCCCCGCGAAGCCGCGAAAATCGAGGTTGGGGCGGTTCACGTACTGCACCGGCAGGCGCACCGGGTGACGCTCCAGCTCGCGCTCCACTTCGGCAGACTCCAGCAAGGAGAGCAGGGTCTCGCCCTGATACCAGGCCAGCTTGTCGCTCGGGTTCACCACGTTGTCACCGTCCAGGGCCGAGACCGGCACGATGTGGATGGTGTCGACGCTGAGCTTTTTGGCGAACTCGCGGTACTCCAAGCTGATGCGATCGAACACCTCCTGGCTGAACTCCACCAGGTCCATCTTGTTCACTGCCACCACGAACTGCTTGATGCCGAGCAGGCTCGCGATAAAGCTGTGGCGGCGGGTCTGATCCAGCACCCCCTTGCGGGCATCGATCAGGATGATGGCCAGATCGCAGGTGGAGGCGCCGGTGGCCATATTGCGGGTGTACTGCTCATGGCCCGGGGTGTCCGAGATGATGAATTTGCGCTTGGCGGTGGAGAAATAGCGGTAGGCCACGTCGATGGTGATGCCCTGCTCGCGCTCCGCCTGCAGGCCGTCCACCAGCAGGGCCAGGTCCAGCTTCTCGCCGGTGGTGCCGAGCTTCTGGCTGTCGGACTCCAGTGCCTTCAGTTGATCTTCATAGATTTGCTGGGAGTCGTGCAGCAGGCGGCCGATGAGGGTGCTCTTGCCGTCGTCCACGCTGCCGCAGGTGAGAAAACGCAGCAGGCTCTTGTGCTGCTGGGCGTGCAGGTAGGCTTCAATGCCCTGTTCGCTGATGGCGGTCTGAATGTGGTTGTTCATGTTGCGATTCCTTAGAACATTTTTTTAGAAATAGCCCTGACGCTTCTTCTGCTCCATGGAGCCGGCCTGATCGTGGTCGATGAGCCGCCCTTGCCGCTCGCTCGAGGTGGTGATCAGCATCTCTTCGATGATCTCCGGCAGGGTGGTGGCATTGGATTCGATGGCCCCGGTCAGCGGGTAGCAGCCGAGGGTACGGAAGCGCACCAGCTCCTGCTTCACTTCGTCTTCCGGGCCGATGGGCATGCGATCGTCATCCACCATGATCTTGATGCCGCCGCGATCCACCACGGGGCGCATGGCCGCGAAGTAGAGCGGGACTATGTCGATGTTCTCGAGATAGATGTATTGCCAGATGTCCAGCTCGGTCCAGTTGGAGAGCGGGAAGACACGGATGCTCTCCCCCTTGTTGACCTGGCTGTTGTAGACGCGCCACAGCTCCGGGCGCTGGTTCTTCGGATCCCAGCGGTGGGACTTGTCGCGGAAGGAGTAGACGCGCTCCTTGGCGCGGGATTTCTCCTCGTCGCGACGGGCACCACCGAAGGCGGCATCGAAGCCGTATTTGTTGAGCGCCTGCTTGAGCCCCTCGGTCTTCATGATGTCGGTATGCTTGCTGCTGCCGTGCACGAAGGGGTTGATGTCCATGGCCAGGCCGTCCGGGTTCTTGTGGACGATGAGATCCAGCCCGTATTTTTTGGCGGTCTCGTCCCGGAACTTGATCATCTCCTTGAACTTCCAGTTGGTGTCCACGTGGAGCAGGGGGAAGGGGATCTTGCCCGGATAGAAGGCCTTGCGGGCCAGGTGCAGCATGACGGAGGAGTCCTTGCCGATGGAGTACATCATCACCGGGTTTTCAAATTCGGCAGCCACCTCGCGGATGATATGGATGCTCTCGGCTTCCAGTTGCTGCAGGTGAGTCAGTCGCTCGCGGGTGACACCTGCACGGATGCTCTGTGCATCGGATGGCTGCAGTTGGGTCAGTCTTTCACGGTCCATGTCTGGGTCCTCGGTTCATTGCTATCGCACCTGCTCGGGGCGCGGTGTTGGTTCAGTTCGGTGCCGCCTTGGCCGCACCGTCAAATCGATTCGGGTCTCGCCTCTCAGGCCAGGCTCACCAGCTTGAGCTCGTGGCCGCTTTTTGCTTCCTGCCCTTGCCCCTGCTCGCCAAACCAGGCGAGTTGCTGGCGCAGGGCCACCACTTCACCGATGACGATAAGCGACGGGCTCACCGCCTGCTGGGCCAGTTCGGCCAGATCCGCCAAGGTGCCGGTCAGCACCCGCTGGCGGGCCGTGGTGCCCCGCTCGATGATGGCGATGGGGGTGGCGGCGCGTCGGCCATGGCTCACCAGTTGCTGCTGGATATGCTCGGAGCGCATCAGCCCCATGTAGATGACCAGGGTCTGATTGGTGGCCGCAAGCTGCTGCCAGTCGGGCTCCTTGCCCTCTTTCTGGCAGTGGCCGGTGATGAAGACGGCGCTCTGGGCATGGTCGCGGTGGGTGAGCGGAATGCCCGCATAGGCGGTGGCACCGGCGGCGGCGGTGATGCCGGGCACCACGGAGAAGGAAATGCCCTCCTCGGCCAGCACTTCCAGCTCCTCGCCACCACGGCCGAACATGAAGGGATCCCCCCCCTTGAGGCGCACCACCCGGTTGCCCGCTTTGGCGTATTCCACCAAGAGGCGATTGGTCTCTTCCTGGGGCACGCTGTGGGCCCCCGCCTTCTTGCCGACCGACACCAGGGTCGCGTCGCGGCGCACCAGGTCCAGGATCTCGGGGGAGACCAGCTGGTCATAGAGCACCACTTCGGCCTGCTGGATCTGTTGCAGCGCCTTGAGGGTCAGCAGGCCAGGATCCCCCGGGCCCGCCCCCACCAGCACCACCTCGCCCACTTCGGTCTGGGCCTTGTCCAGCCCCTCATTGAGCCACTGCTCGGCCCCTTGCCAATCGGCTTTCTCAATCAGACCGGCCAGGGTGTTGGAGGCAAAGGCGCGCTCCCAGAAGCGGCGGCGATCGGAGAGGGAGGCCAGCACCTGCTTGGCCCGGCGGCGCACCCGGCCGGAGAGCTCCGCCAGACCGCCGAGGTGGCGGGGCAGCAGGCTCTCGAGCCGCTCGCGCAACAGACGCACCAGCACGGGGGCCTTGCCGCCGCTGGAGACGGCCACCACGATGGGGCTGCGATCGATGATGGAGGGGAAGATAAAGCTGGAGCGCTCGGGGTCATCCACCAGGTTGACGAACAGACCGCGCTCGGTGGCGCTCTGGTAGACCAGGGCATTGACCTCGAGATCGTCGGTCGCGGCCACCACCAGGATCTGCCCTGCCAGGTGGGCCGGGTCGAAACGCGCCGCCACATGGGTGAAGCGACCGGCAAATTCATGGAACTCGGGCTCGATCGCGGGAGAGACCAGGGTGATCCGGGCACCTGCCGCCAGCAGCAGGCGCGCCTTGCGCAGGGCAACCTCGCCCCCGCCCACCAGCAGTACCGGGCGGCCTTCCAACCTGGCAAACATAGGTAAATAATCCATCAGGGCCCGCTCCTCGGCATCGCGACATCTGGGGCGACTATAGGCAGGAGCGCTTATCCCTCAAAATAATAAAAAATGCTCTTTAATGCGTTTTGGTAATTAGTAAAGCCGTGTGGCGGCAATAGAGAAGCGAATCTGCTTGTGGTGGATGGCACCAGACCCTAGGCTAGTGAAAGTGTTTCATAAGGAGCTTAATCATGAATGAGTCATTGATTGTATTGGGGATCTTCATATTCCTGGTACTCGCCACCCTGAGTGCCGGCATCAAGATAGTGCCCCAGGGTTACAACTGGACCGTGGAGCGCTTCGGCCGCTACACCCGCACCCTCTCCCCGGGCCTCAACCTGCTGATCCCCTACATCGACCGCATCGGCCACAAGATCATCATGATGGAGCAGGTGCTGGACATCCCGGCCCAGGAGGTGATCTCCCGGGACAACGCCAACGTCACCATCGACGCCATCAGCTTCGTGCAGGTGGTGGATGCCCGCAAGGCGGGCTACGAGGTCAACGATCTCACCAGCGCCATCCGCAATCTCACCATGACCAACATGCGGACCGTGCTCGGCGCCATGGAGCTGGACGAGATGCTCTCCCAGCGCGACACCATCAACGAGAAGCTGCTGCGCACCATGGATGCGGCCACCGCCCCCTGGGGCATCAAGGTGACCCGGATCGAGATCAAGGATGTGCGACCGCCCCTCGCCCTGGTGGAAGCCATGAATGCCCAGATGAAGGCCGAGCGCCAGAAGCGGGCCGAGGTGCTGGAGGCCGAAGGGGTGCGCCAGTCCAAGATCTTGAAGGCCGAGGGGGAGAAGCAGTCCCAGATCCTGAAAGCCGAGGGTGAGCGTCAGGCCGCCTTCCTCGCCGCCGAAGCGCGGGAGCGGGCCGCCGAGGCGGAAGCCAAGGCGACCCACATGGTCTCCCAGGCGATCGCCGAGGGCGACATGCAGGCCATCAACTACTTCGTGGCCCAGAAATACACCGAGGCCCTGGCCCGCATCGGTGAAGGCCCCAACAGCAAGATCATCATGATGCCCCTGGAAGCGGGCAGCCTGATAGGCTCGGTGGCGGGCATGGCCGAGCTGTTCAACAAAGACGGCAAGGCGGGCAAATCATGACAGCCCTGTTCGAGGGGCTGACCCACTGGCACTGGCTGGGGCTCGGCTTCGTGCTGCTGGCCATCGAGGTGATGGGGTCGGTGGGCTTCCTGCTCTGGACCGGCATCGCCGCCCTGGAGGTGGGACTCTTGCTGCTGGTCTGGCCCTTCGGCTGGCAGGCGCAGTTGCTGCTCTTCGCCCTGCAATCCCTGCTCACCACCTGGGCCTGGTGGCGCTGGCAGCATCGCCGGGATCGCTCCGGGCTGGATGCCGCCGCTCCCATCAACGAGCGGATGCAAAGCTACATGGGCCGCGAGCTGACCCTGCTGGACGAGGTCAGCCAGGGGATGAGCCGGGTGCATCTGGACGACACCGTCTGGACGGTGCGCTGCAACGCGCCGCTGCCGGCCGGAAGCCGGGTCAAGGTGGTGGGGGCCGACTCCCACATCCTGCTGGTGGAACCCCTCGGCTGACCGTGCAACGCCCCGCCATGGCCATAAAAAAACGGGCCCGGCGCGAGTGCGCCGGGCCCGTTTTTCAATGAGGTGCTGGCTTAGTTGGCCTTGGCATCGCTCACGGCAGCTTCAGCCTTGGTGGCCACGTCAGCGGCAGCCTTCTCGACAGTAGCAGAAGCTTCGGAAGCAGCCTTCTCGACGGTAGCAGACGCTTCGCTAGCGGCTTTCTCGACAGTGGCAGCAACGTCTGCGGCCGGGGTCGCAGCCGGAGCGGCAGCTTCTTCTTTCTGACCACAGGCGGTCAACATCAGACCCAGGATACCGGCTACCAGTACTTTGTTCATGTGCATACCCTCAAAAAAAGATGGAGAGATGGTGCAGGGACCATCACTGTACGCCCCGGCTCCTGTCGGCACACCGGCCGCTGGAGCCCGAAGGCGCGCGAAATATATCCCCATATGCGGCCGATGAAAACGCGTATCACAATGATATTTTCTCGTTGGCATGATAAGAAACACTGCTGCAACGACAAATATTAATATAAAACACCCATTCATCGCCAAATTCGCACAACAAATCGCCAATTACCTGACGATTGCCAGTCAGCCATTGTCTTTCTGTCAGGCTCTCGGCGCTGTCGGATAACGCCGTCAGTCAGACAGCTTCTGACAAGGCAGGCGCCGCCCCTGCTGGTCGCTCTCCCGGGCCAGGTCCAGCAAGGCCATCACCGCCAGGGCCTCGTCGGCCGGCACCGGGTTCTCCCCTTCTCCCCGGATGGCGGCGCAGACACCGCGATAGTAGGCGCCGTAGTCCCCCGCCTCGCCGGCCACGGTCTGCTGCACAAGCTGACCGTCCCGGATCTGGCTGAGCTGGCCGGGGGCGGGATCCACGCCCCAGTCCGCCACCGGGGGCCGCTTGCCCTCCTTGAGCTGCTCCTCCTGCACGTCCATGCCGAACTTGATGAAGGAGCCCTGACTGCCGTGCACCACGAAGCGGGGCATCACGGCCGACACCAGACAACTGCCGTGCAGAATGACCCGCATCTCGCCATAACCCAGCACCACATGGAAGTAGTCGTCCGCCAGGGCCCCGGGGCGCTGCTTGCCCAGATCCGCCTGCAACCAGTCCGGCTGACCGAACAGCTGGAGCGACTGATCCAGGATATGAGGGCCGAGATCGAACCAGAGACCGGAGCCCGGGCCGCCCGCCTCGCGCCAGCGCTGGCGCACCTCGGGGCGATAACGGTCGAAGTGGGATTCGAACTGGGCAACTTGCCCCAGCGCCCCCTCCGCCAGCAGACGGCGCACCGTGAGGAAGTCCCCGTCCCAGCGTCGGTTGTGGAAGATGCTGAGCAGCCGCTGCTGCTTCTCCGCCAACTCGACCAGCGCCTTCGCTTCGGCCAAATCCAGGGCGAACGGCTTGTCGATCACCACGTGCTTGCCCGCCAGCAGGGCCTCGCGAGCGATGGGGGCATGAGTGTCGTTGGGGGTGGCGATCACCACCAGATCGAGGCTGTCATCGGCCAGCACCTGCTCCAGGGTGCCAACCCGGGTGCCGGGCAACGCGGCCTGTACCTTGGCGGCATCCCGGCTCACCACCCAGCGCAGGGTCAGGCCCGGGGTCGTGGCCAGGAAGGGGGCGTGAAAGGTCTGTCCTGCGAAGCCGTATCCCACCAGGGCGGCGTTGATTGTGTGGCTCATCCGGTTTTCTCCACGGGTCTGTGATCATGCGAGGCAGGCGGGTCGCCTGAAAAAGAGAAGGGGGCTCAAGGCCCCCTGAGTGTGCTCATCAGAGCACAGGATTTATTGCAAACACAAGCGCCGGCCCTGGCGGGTCATCAGCATCACCAGCGGGGGCAGCAGCAGCCACATGTGCAGGGCCAGCTGGCTCAGGGGATCCGGCATCAGCCAACCGGTGATCCCCACCAGGGCGCCGGAGCCGCTCATCTGGAACAGGCCGAGCAGGGCGGCCGCAGTCCCGGCGCAGTGGCCGAAGGGGGCCAGCGCCATGCCGGCGGCGGCGCCCAGGATCATCGCAAAACCGATGCTGGAGAGGAACACCGGGCCCATCATGGCCAGCGGGTGCGGGATGTGCATGGCCAGGGTCAGGGTGATGGCGGAGAGCAGCACCACCAGCAGGCCGATGCGCAGGGTCCGTCTTGGCCCTACCCGGGCGATGAAGCGCGGGGCCAGGAAGCAGGCCAGGATGTTGAGGGCCGCATTGGCGGTGAACCAGTGACTGAAGCCACTCATGTCCAGCCCCAGGGTCACCATCAGTTGTACCGGCGCCGCCGTCACGTAGGCGAGGATCACCGCCATCGCCAGCATGCACAGCGCCGCGTTGAACAGGAAGCTCGGGGAGCGCAGCACCGGGCTGTAGCGTGACCAGCTGATGAGCGGGCCAGCACTGCTGGTCTCCTCAGGGCGGGTTTCCGGCATCCGCCACAGCAGCCAGCTACCGACCACGACGGCGTAACCGGCCATGAACCAGAAGTTCGCCGACCAGCCCGCCTTGGCGGTGAGCCAGCCACCCAGCAGGGGCGCCAGTGCGGGGATGAAGCAGATGGCACCGTTCAGATAGGAGATCATCTGACCGCTCTTCTTGGGGCCATAGCTGTCACGGACCACCGAGAAGGCGGCCACCGAGGTGGCGCAGGCCCCGAAGCCTTGCAGCACCCGCGCCAGCATCAGCTCGCCGAGGCTCGCGGCAAAGCCGGCTGCCAGGGCGCTCAGTCCGTAGAGCAACACACCGCCAAGGGCAATGGGTTTGCGCCCGTAGCGATCGGCCAGCGGCCCCACCAGCAGTTGCCCCAGCCCCATGCT
Source organism: Aeromonas sp. R2-1 (assembly GCF_040908425.1). Lineage (NCBI taxonomy): Bacteria > Pseudomonadati > Pseudomonadota > Gammaproteobacteria > Aeromonadales > Aeromonadaceae > Aeromonas > Aeromonas sp. R2-1. Next base: position 233,507 of record NZ_JBFODR010000055.1, on the reverse strand, counting down.
GAACAGGAACCAGGTGATGGTGCCCTGCATCAGGGTCACTTCGGCCCCCAGCTGCTCGGCCATCTGGGGGATGGCAGGCAGATAGATGTCGATGGCCAGCGGGCTGAACAACACCAGGAGTACAAGCAAAAGAATCAATGGCATCAGTCACCTCAAGCCCTAGGAATATCGATTGGGCCGCGAGTCTACTGACTCAGAGTAATGAATTGAAATGGTATTTAATCACTTCGGTTATTCCCTGCTGGAAACATGTATCTCTTCTACCTCTCAGGGGGTTGAACCAGGATCCCCCGTTGGCACCGGATCCCGGGTAATTGGCGCTTTTACTAAACCCCTCCCCCGCATAGAATGCGCAGATTATTTTTGCGGAGGTGTGTGATGAACAAGCTTGTCCTGGCAACAGGGAACCAGAAAAAGGTGAAGGAATTGGCCGCCATGCTGGCCGATATGAAGATCCAGGTGATCCCGCAGAGCGAGTTTGCAGTCTCCGATGCCGACGAGACCGGCACCACCTTCGTCGAGAATGCCATCATCAAGGCCCGCCACGCCGCCCGCGTCACCGGCCTGCCCGCCGTGGCCGACGACTCCGGCCTGGAAGTGGATCTGCTGCACGGCCGCCCCGGCGTCTACTCCGCCCGTTTTGCCGGTGCCGGTGCCAGCGACAAGGAGAACATCGACAAGCTGCTGGCCGAGCTCAAGGGCGCGCCGGATTACCTGAAAAGCGCCCGCTTCTGGTGCGTGCTGGTCTACATGCGCCACGCCGACGATCCCACCCCCATTATCTGCCAGGCGAGCTGGGAAGGGATGATCATCGACGAACCCCGCGGCCAGCACGGCTTTGGCTACGACCCCGTGTTCTTCGTGCCCGATCACGACTGCACCTCGGCCCAGATGCCGGCGGAGCTCAAGAACCAGCTCAGCCACCGTGGCCAGGCCCTGGCCAAGCTCAAAGCGGCCCTGGCGGCGGTCAACTAAAGCGCTGTCTCCCGCCGCGTTGTCATCTACAATGGGGGCCGTCGGCCCCCGTTTCGTTCGCGGCGCCCCGCCCGTTGTCACCGGCAACCAGGGCCACCCGACCCCTTTTGATTGTTGAATACTGGAAATCCCATGCTGCAACTGCCGCCCCTCTCCCTCTATATCCACGTGCCCTGGTGCGTCCAGAAGTGCCCCTACTGCGACTTCAACTCCCACGCCCAGAAGGGGGAGCTGCCCCACCTCGAGTACGTGGCGGCCCTGCTGGAGGATCTGGAGCAGGATCTGCACTGGGCCCAGGGACGCCCCCTCTCCTCCATCTTTATCGGTGGCGGCACGCCGAGCCTGCTCTCCGTCGACGCCATGCAGGCGCTGCTGGACGGGGTGCGCGCACGCATCGCCCTCGCCCCGGACTGCGAGATCACCATGGAGGCCAACCCGGGCACGGTGGAGGCGGACAAGTTCGCCGGCTTCCAGCGGGCCGGTATCAACCGCATCTCCATCGGGGTACAGAGCTTCCAGCAGGAGAAATTGACCCGGCTCGGCCGCATCCACGGCCCCGAGGAGGCGCGCAAGGCCGCCGAACTGGCCCACGCCATCGCGCTTCCCACCTTCAACCTGGATCTGATGCACGGCCTGCCGGATCAGAGCCTGGACGATGCGCTCTATGACCTGCAGCAGGCCATCGACTGCGCGCCGCCGCATCTCTCCTGGTATCAGCTCACCATAGAGCCGAACACGGCATTCGCCTCCAAGCCCCCCACGTTGCCGGAAGATGACACCCTGTGGGACATCTACGAGCAGGGCCACGCCATGCTGACCGCCCAGGGCTATCAGCAGTACGAGATCTCGGCCTATGCCAAAGAGGGGTATCAGTGCCGCCATAACCTCAACTACTGGCGCTTTGGCGACTATCTGGGGATCGGCTGCGGCGCCCACGGCAAGGTGACGGATCTTGCCAACCAGCAGATCCTGCGCACCGCCAAGGTGAAGCATCCGAAAGGTTATCTGGATCCGAGCCGCCCCTATCTGGACAGCCAATGGCAGGTGAGCGCGGACGATCTGCCGCTCGAGTACTTCATGAATCGGTTCAGATTGTTTGAACCCGCCCCCAAGGCGGAGTTCGAGGCCTTTACGGGGCTACCGCTGGAGCGGGTAGAGACCATGCTCGCCATCGCCCGGACCAAGGAGCTGATCGAGGATCTTGGCGACAGCTGGCAGCTCACGTCCCTGGGGCATCGCTACCTCAACGTGCTGCTCGAACTCTTTATGGATGAGTGAAAACTTGTTCACGATCTTGCTGCGAAGCCGTGATCAAGGTTCATGCACTGCTCGGAATCCTCACGTATGTCTATACGCTCCGGTTCCTGCGCTGCTCTTCACCTTGCTGACAGCTTCTCGCGACAGGTCGTGAGCCAGTTTTGTAAAACCGTGTTTCTACATAACAATCAGGGCGCCCATGGGCGCCCTGATTGTTTTCGTTACAAGGCGTAGAAACCCGCTCAGCAGCAGACGCTTACCATCTGCTGTTGGCCGGGCTCCCACCGCTTGCCGTGCTTGGCCTTGCGCTGATAGCTGCCCTTGCCCTTCTTGCTCGGCTCGACCCGGGCCTGGAACAGGGGGGAGGTCACCAGTGCCTTGAGGTGGTTGTCCTGAATGATGCCGCGCTGATGTTCGCAGGCGGGTTCGGCGGTGACACAGGTCACCTTCTTCTTGGCCATATGGGCTCCTTGATGGGGTTGTCGTGTTTGCCTGTCGTCCCTGTCTGGAAGGGCAGATGGCGAAAAACGCGCCGATTGTGCACCTCTTGCCTCCCCCGTGCAAGCTGTCAGGCGGGGTGATAGATAACCCGCACCAGGCCGCTTGGCAGCACGGCGCTCGACACCGGTCTCAGCGCGCCGGGCAGGGATCCTGCAAAGAGCGGGATCCCGCCCCCCAGGGTGACCGGTACCCAGAACAGGGTCAGCTCGTCCACCAGGGCCCCCTGCAGACCCTGCCTCACCAGCTCCCCGCCATCCAGATAGAGGTGACGGCTTCCCCCCTGCCACAACTCGTCCAGCACCTGCGCCAGCGCCCCCTGCCGAAAGGAGACCCGAGGACGGGGGTCGGCGGGCCTGTGGGTCAGTACCACCAGCGGCTTGTCCCCGTAGGGCCACTCGGGAAAGGCGCTCACGATATCGTAGGTGTTGCGCCCCATCAGCAGGGTGTCCGCGCTCGCCATCAGGGCGCTGTAGCCTGTCTCCTCCGGCCCGTCGCCACCATAGGGGGCCAGCCATGCCAGATCGCCCCCCTCCCCGGCGATGAAACCGTCGAGGGAGAGGGCGAGAAAGGCGGAGACCCGGGGCCGGCGCAGCTCAGTGCTCATGGTCGTGGTGCTCGTGGCGGGAAGGGGCGCCGGACTCCAGGGTCTCGAGGATGGCGCAATGCTCCGCCGAGCGCGGGCCGCCGCAGCAGATGTCGGAGAGGGCCTTCAGGTTCTCGCGAAAACGGGTCAGCTCCAGGAGCTTCTGCTCCACCTGTTCGAGCTTGGTGTCAGCCACCGCCTTCACCTCCTGGCAGGTGACCTTGGCCTTGTTGGTGTCCAGGGCGAGCAGCTCGCCGATGTCCGCGAGGGAGAACCCCACCGACTTGGCGCGGATGATGAACTCCAGCCGCCGCTTGTCCTGCTCGCCGTAGAGGCGATAGCCGGATTCGTTGCGAATGCCCGGCGAGATGAGGCCGTTCTTCTCATAAAAGCGCAGGGTGTCGGCCTTCACTCCGCACGCCTTGGCCAGTTCACCGATCCGATACATGGTCCTCTCCCCCCGCATGACATTCCCGACATGGTACTCAATATAAACCGGCCTCCACTATCACCTCTTTGCCCGGCGATTGCCAGTCAAAGGCAGGAAAGCAGCAGCTAACCCCTCACTTGCCGGCCATTTATCCCCAAAACACTGAAAAGACAAACGTTTCACAAAAAATCACCAGAAAACGTTTAACGCCGCATTCCACAAGGGTTTGTCTCTTTAAAAAATCCACCACAGGTCACATTTTTTGTGTAGAATACGCGCCCACAAGAGAGCGTCGCGTCAAGCGGGCATTTCCTAAAACGCTTTTGCCAACGGCCGCCCCGGGCGAGAGTGGTTTGCGAAATCCCCCACTTCCATTTATTTGGGGACTCTCTGTGTGTTGAGCCTCGCCTCCCATGGAACGGTCCCCGTTATGCTGAGGACGATAGTGTGATGGAACAAGCTCGACCCATTCGCCGTGCACTGCTGAGTGTGTCTGACAAGACTGGCATCCTGGAATTTGCCAAGGCACTCGACGCGCGTGGTGTGGCCCTGCTCTCCACCGGTGGTACCGCCAAGCTGCTGGCCGATGCGGGCCTGCCGGTGACCGAGGTGTCCGACTACACCGGATTCCCCGAGATGATGGACGGCCGGGTCAAGACCCTGCATCCCAAGGTACACGGCGGCATTCTCGGCCGTCGCGACCGGGATGACGCCATCATGGCCGAGCACGCTATCTCCCCCATCGACATGGTCGTCGTCAACCTCTATCCCTTCGCCGCCACCGTGGCCAAAGCCGGTTGCACCCTGGAAGACGCCGTCGAGAACATCGACATCGGCGGCCCGACCATGGTCCGCTCCGCTGCCAAGAACCACAAGGACGTCACCATCGTCGTCAAGGCCTCCGACTATGACCGCGTCATCGCCGAGATGGATGGCAACGGCAACAGCCTGACCCTCTCCACCCGCTTCGATCTGGCCATCGCCGCCTTCGAGCACACCGCCGCCTATGATGGCATGATCGCCAACTACTTCGGCACCCTGGTGCCCTCCTACGGCGAAAACAAGGAAGGCGACGAAGAGTCCCGCTTCCCCCGCACCTTCAACAGCCAGTTCATCAAGAAGCAGGACATGCGCTACGGCGAGAACAGCCACCAGGCTGCCGCCTTCTACGCCGAAGAGCAGGCTGCGCCGGGCTCGGTGGCAAGCGCCATCCAGCTGCAGGGCAAGGCCCTCTCCTACAACAACATTGCCGACACTGATGCGGCGCTGGAGTGCGTGAAGGAGTTCAGCGAACCGGCCTGCGTCATCGTCAAGCATGCCAACCCCTGCGGCGTCGCCATCGGTGACGACCTGCTGGCAGCCTACGATCGCGCCTACCAGACCGACCCCACCTCGGCCTTTGGCGGCATCATCGCCTTCAACCGCGAACTGGACGGCGAGACCGCCGCGGCCATCGTCGCCCGCCAGTTCGTGGAAGTGATCATCGCCCCCAGCATCAGCCAGGCAGCCCGCGAGGCGGTCGCCGCCAAGCAGAACGTGCGCCTGCTGGAGTGCGGCCAGTGGACTGCCCCGGCGCAAGGCTTTGACTTCAAGCGCGTCAACGGCGGCCTGCTGGTGCAGGAGCGCGATCTGGGCATGGTGACGCTCGGGGATCTGACCGTGGTCAGCCAGCGTCAGCCCACCGAGGCCGAGCTGCAGGATCTGCTGTTCTGCTGGAAGGTCGCCAAGTTCGTCAAATCCAACGCCATCGTCTACGCCAAGAACGGCCAGACCATCGGCGTCGGCGCCGGCCAGATGAGCCGCGTCTACTCTGCCAAGATCGCCGGCATCAAGGCCGAGGATGAAGGGCTGACCGTGGCGGGCTCCGTCATGGCCTCCGACGCCTTCTTCCCGTTCCGCGACGGCATCGATGCCGCCGCTGCCGCGGGCATCTCCTGCGTCATCCAGCCAGGTGGCTCGATGCGCGACCAGGAGGTGATCGACGCCGCCAACGAACACGGCATGTGCATGGTGTTCACCAACATGCGTCATTTCCGTCACTGACAGCCCAGGGCCGCCGATGGCGGCCCTGCCTCTTTAGCACCGGATCCTTTCCACTGGCAGTGCCACCGCAGCGCCAGTGAACTCAGACAGAAGCGAGCGATACGATGAAAGTACTGATCATTGGTAACGGCGGCCGTGAACACGCCCTGGCCTGGAAGGCCAAACACTCCCCCCTGGTGACCCAGGTCTTCGTGGCACCGGGCAATGCGGGCACCCAGCTTGAGCCGGGCATCGAGAACGTCGCCATCCAGGCCACCGACATCGAGGGCCTGCTGGCCTTCGCCAAGGCTAACCAGATCGGCCTCACCATCGTCGGACCGGAAGCCCCCCTGGTGAAAGGGGTGGTCGATGCCTTCCGCGCCGCCGATCAGACCATCTTCGGCCCGACCGCCGCCGCCGCCCAGCTGGAAGGCTCCAAGGCCTTCACCAAGGACTTCCTGGCCCGCCACGCCATCCCCACCGCCGATTACCAGAACTTCACCGAGGTGGAGCCAGCGCTGGCCTATCTGCGCGAGAAGGGCGCTCCCATCGTCATCAAGGCCGACGGTCTGGCCGCCGGCAAAGGGGTGATCGTCGCCATGACCCTCGACGAGGCGGAAGCGGCGGTGCGTGACATGCTCTCCGGCAATGCCTTCGGCGATGCCGGCGCCCGGGTGGTGATCGAGGAATTCCTGGACGGGGAAGAGGCGAGCTTCATCGTCATGGTGGACGGCGAGCACGTGCTGCCCATGGCCACCAGCCAGGATCACAAGCGCGCCTTCGACGGCGACACCGGCCCCAACACCGGCGGCATGGGGGCTTACTCCCCGGCGCCCGTGGTGACCGACGAAGTGCACCAGCGCGTGATGGAACGGGTGATCATGCCGACCGTGCGCGGCATGGCGGCCGAGGGCAACGTCTACACCGGCTTCCTCTACGCCGGCCTGATGATCGATGCCGAGGGCAACCCCAAGGTGATCGAGTTCAACTGCCGCTTCGGCGACCCCGAAACCCAGCCCATCATGCTGCGGATGCAGTCCGATCTGGTGGATCTCTGCCTCGCCGCCTGTGCCGGCCAGCTGGATCAGAAGGAAGCCGTCTATGACCCCCGTGCCGCCATCGGCGTGGTGCTGGCGGCGGGTGGCTATCCCGGCGACTACACCAGCAACCACCCCATCAGCGGCCTGCCGGTGGACGAAGTGGCAGGGGAGAAGGTGTTCCATGCAGGCACCCGCCTGGAAGGACACACCAGCCTGACCCAGGGTGGCCGCGTGCTGTGCGCCACCGCCCTCGGCCACACGGTGCAGGAAGCCCAGCAGCGGGCCTATGCCCTGGCTGGTCGCATCCAGTGGGACGGCATCTTCTATCGCAAGGACATCGGCTGGCGTGCCATCGAGCGCGAGCAGGCCGAATAAGGGCCGGATCCCGATCACTCAAAGGGCCTGCGGGCCCTTTTTTTGTTGCACGGCGTCTGTACGGGCAGTGAAATCGTCCACGGGATGTGGCTTTCAAAAACAAAAACACCTGAAAAACTCACCTGACGTTAAAAAACCGATGTGTGATAAAAAATGGCAGCATGATTCACTGCCTGCGGGCTCCTTCCCGGGCCAGATGCGCGCCCTTGTATCCCTGCCGGAGGCGAGATCCGGTGGCCGTTCTCTTTCGGCTACATTCCCACAGCAATCCCCTGCACAATTCGTCACAATTGGTCGCACTTTCTTCATACAATGATCGTCCTTTCATGGCATCATGATGCGTGAAACCGCACTCAAATGAGTGCTACAACAACCTGCAATCTCGTCGTCTCATAAGGAAATCCCATGCTGAAAACTGTGCGTCCCCTGCTGCTGCCCCTGATGTTCGGCCTGATGGCCCTGCCTGCCATGGCCGGCGCTCTGGAGCAGCCGATGAAGAAGATCGGCTTCAACTACAAGCAGGCCGTCAAGGCCGACGACGCGGCCACCATGGAGAAATACATCAAGGAGATGAAGGCCCAGCTGGACGTCGCCAAGGGCAAGAACATGCCCGCCGCCAAGAAGGAGAAGTTCCTGGAAGGCATGACCGAAGTGCAGACCGAGCTGGATGCCAGCCTGGCAGCCCTCCAGGCCGGTGACGAGGCCAAGGCGCGCGAGCACCTGGCCAAGGTCAACGACCTGAAGAAGGAGTACCACAACTATGCCAAGCAAAAAGGCTGATCCCTTCCACTGGGATGCTCTGGTGCGCCTCACCCACTGGGGTGTGGCGGCCATCTGTATCGGCAACCTCTGGCTCAACGAGGCGGGCGAGGAGTGGCACGAGCGGATGGGATACGCCGTCATGGTACTCATCGGCATACGCCTGCTGTGGGGGCTCACCTTCGCTCGCGGCCACGCCCGCCTGCGTGCCCTCATCCCGAGCCGGGAGGATTTTCGCCATCAGGCCGACGCCCTGCGCGAACGGACCCCGCCCACCCCGGGCCATCACGGCAGCGGCAAGCTGGCGGTCTGGGCACTCTGGCTGCTGGTACTCGCCACCGCAGGGACCGGCTGGTTCCAGAACACCGAGACCGGCTTCGATCTGGGGGCGGACGACTGGCACGAGTGGTTCACCTGGGCACTCCAGGGCATGATCGCCCTGCACCTGTGCGCCATCGCCTACACCTCCTGGCGCCAGCGCAGCAACCTGGTCACCCGCATGCTGCCAGGGCGTCGTGCCCGGGCCAGTGCCGGGCAGCAGGAACCCAACGTCTGAACGTTCACGGGGCCCTGCGGGGCCCCTGTTCATCCCCTTCGCTACCTGCTTGACGGGATCTCGCACCGATCTGCCCCCCTCTGCCCCCTCCTGCTGCCACCGAATGGCATGAAAGCATTTTCATTCACATTTCTTAATTAATTCAGCCTGTTCGATTTTCAACCACATCGATTTCATGAATGCTACGGAGCTGAACGAGGTTGTTTGTTGTCCGTTCGACTACACGACAGTGATACGTCAATAACAAGATCGAAGGGAAAATCGTCATGCACAACACACTGTTTCGAACCGCCCTGCTGGCGGCGGCACTCGGCTCTTTCAGCCACACTGCCAGCGCCGAAGGAGTCATGGTTCACCTGTTCCAATGGAAGTTCAACGACATCGCCAACGAGTGCGAGACCGTGCTCGGGCCCAAGGGGTTCGGTGGCGTCCAGATCACCCCACCCGCCGAGCACAAGCAGGGCAGCCAGGTTTGGTGGACCGTCTATCAACCGGTCAGCTTCAAGAATTTCAACAGCTTCGGCGGTAGCGAGGCAGAGCTCAGGAGCATGATCGCCCGCTGCAACGCGGCCGGGGTCAAGGTCTATGCCGACGCCGTCTTCAACCAGCTGGCATCGGGTTCGGGCACCGCCACCGGCGGCGGCAGCTACAACTCGGGGCAATACCAATATCCCCAGTTCGGCTACAACGACTTCCATCACAGCGGCGACATCACCAACTACGGTGACAGCAACAACGTCTGGAACGGCGCCCTCTACGGCATGCCGGACCTCAATACCGGCTCATCCTACGTCCAGGATCAGATCGCCACCTACATGAAGACCCTGCTCGGCTGGGGCGTGGCGGGCTTTCGCATCGATGCGGCCAAGCACATGGCGCCGGCCGATGTGAAGGCCATCCTCGACAAGGCAGGCAGCCCCAGGGCCTACCTGGAGGTGATCGGCGCAGGCGGGGAGTCCCCCGACATTCAGCCGGGCCGCTACACCTACATCGACACCGTCACCGACTTCAAATACGGCACCGATCTCGCCGCCAACTTCAACGGCCAGATCAAGAACCTCAAGACCCTGGGCGAGAGCTGGGGCCTGCTCCCCTCCAACAAGGCCTTCGTCTTCGTGGTCAACCACGACCGCGAACGCGGCCACGGCGGTGGCGGCATGCTCACCTTCATGAGCGGTGCCCGCTACGATCTGGCCAACACCTTCATGATGGCCTGGCCCTATGGCTGGAAGCAGGTGATGTCGGGCTATCGCTTCGAAAACATGGGCACCTATGAAACCGACAAGGGGGCGCCGGGCAGCACGCCCTGCACGGACAGCCAGTGGAACTGCGAACAGCGCCGACCGACCATCATGAACATGGCCCTGTTCCACAACCGGACCGAAGGCCAGCTCGTCAGCAACTGGTGGGACAACGGCAACAACCAGATCGCCTTCAGCCGCGGTGACAAGGGCTTCGTCGCCATCAACAACGAGAGCGGCAGCCTGGTGGCCTCGGTGCAGACCGGTCTGCCGGCCGGCGAGTACTGCAACCTCCTGGGGGGCAATGACTACTGCAGCGGCGGTTATGTCACCGTCGACGGCAGCGGCAAGGCCAGCCTGAACGTCCCCGGCATGAAGGCGGCCGCCATCATCGCCGGTTGCACCAAGGCCAGCCCCTGCGGCGGTTCCGTCCTGCCGGGCAACAAGTTCAGCAGCATGAACCTGCGCGGTACCCACAACGCCTGGGGCAACACCCCCATGACCGTCGATGCCAACCGTGTCTGGTCCGCCACCCTCACCCTGACCGGCAACGGTGACGCCACCGGTGCCCAGCGCTTCAAGTTCGACGTCTTCGGCAACTGGGCCGAGAACTACGGCGACAACGAAGGGGATGGCATCGCCGACAAGGGCAGCAGCAAGGATATCCTGGTCAGCGGGGCGGGCACCTACCGCATCACCCTGAGCGAGAGCGATCTGCGCTACACGGTCACCCCCCTCACCAGCAACCAGGCACCGGTCGCCGCCCTCTCCCCCAAGACCCTCAGTATCAAGGCGGGGGAGAGCGTGGTGTTCGACGCTTCCGCTTCCAGCGATGACGGCGGCGTGGTGAGCTACAGCTGGTCCAGCGGGGGCACCGCCGCCAAGGAGACAGTCCGGTTCGATACCCCGGGTACCCATACCGTGACGGTCACCGTGACCGATGCGGAAGGGTTGACCGCCAGTGCCAGCGCCACCGTGACCGTCACCGATGACAACGGCACCTACGCCAGCGTACTGCCCACCCTGAACTTCCGCGGCACCCCCAATGCCTGGGGCTCCCTTGCCATGACGCTGGTCGCCGACAATCAGTGGGAAGCCCTGGTCACCTTCGACGGTCAGACCAACCAGCGCTTCAAGTTCGACGTCAAGGGGGACTGGACCCAGAACTACGGCGACACCAACAAGGACGGCGTGGCCGAACTGACCGGCAGTGACATCCTCACCCCGGTCATCGGCCAGTACCGGGTACGTTTCAACGATCAGACCCTGCAATACAGCCTGACTCCGGTGAGCGTCATCTATGCCAAGAATGTCGCCAGCCTCAACATTCGCGGCACCACCAACAACTGGGGCACCACCCCCATGTCCCTGGTCGGGGATCACCTCTGGCAGGCCAGCGTCACCTTCACCGGCAGCGGTGATGGCAACGGCGGCCAGCGCTTCAAGTTCGACGTCAAGGGGGACTGGACCCAGAACTACGGCGACACCAACAAGGATGGCGTGGCCGAGCTGGCCGGGGCAGACATCACCACGGCAGTGGTCGGTGCCTATGTGGTGCGCTTCAACGACCAGACCCTGGCCTACAGCCTGAGCGCCCAGTAAGGCTGGACACACGCCCGGGCCATTGCGCCCCGGCGCCGAACCAGGCCTCCCGCCATCGACGGGAGGCCTTTTTCATGGCCCCATGACCCGTTCCCCGCCAGCCTGCTGGCAGGCATACTGCTCCTTCATCCCCATGCAGGAGCGCATATGAAACAGTTGAACACCCTCAAGGCCGAGGGACGGCTCGAGGAAGCCCGTCAGCACGGTCTGCTGCAACTCATCGCGCACCCAACCCACGCCGAGCTGCATTACGAAGTGGCCGGACTGCACGACATGCTGGGGCGAGAGGCCGAGGCCATTCCCCTCTATCAGAAGGCCGTGTCGCTGGGGCTTGGCGAGTCGTCGCTGCGCGGAGCCCTGCTTGGACTTGGCAGCTCCTATCGCACCACGGGCCGTCATGCCGAGGCGCTGGCCACCTTTGACGAGGCCCTGTCCCGCTTCCCCGATGCCGTGGAGTTCAAGGTGTTTCGTGCCATGACCTGCTACAACCTGGGGCGCAGCAAGGAGGGAATGGAGACGCTGCTGGGGATCCTCGCGACCACCACCACGGATCCCGCCCTGCTTCCCTACCGGCGCGCCATGGCACTCTATGCCGAGGATCTGGACAGACACTGGTAAGCGCCAGAAACGACAAAGCCGCTCAAAAGAGCGGCTTTTTCTGAAAATGGTGGCCCCTGGGGGACTTGAACCCACGACCAATCGATTATGAGTCGACTGCTCTGACCAACTGAGCTAAGGGGCCATTGATGCTGGTTAGCGGCGTGGATTATAGGGGATGGCGGATACCCCGTCCATAGTCAGATCAACCACTTGGCGAGATTTCATCCATATTCAAGCGGTTCCATGACCCCTCTTCACGCCCATGCCAGCACGGATAAAACAAAGCCCCGCATGGCGGGGCTTTTTGTTGCTATGTCAGGCTGACAGAACCCGGGACTACTCGTCCAGGAAACTGCGCAGCACTTCCGAGCGGCTCGGATGGCGCAGTTTGCGCAGGGCCTTGGCTTCGATCTGACGGATACGCTCACGGGTGACGTCGAACTGCTTGCCCACTTCCTCGAGGGTGTGGTCAGTGTTCATGTCGATACCGAAGCGCATGCGCAGTACCTTGGCCTCCCGTGCGGTCAGACCGGCCAGCACTTCGCGGGTCGCGTTGCGCAGGCTCTCGCTGGTGGCCGCATCCGCTGGCAGAGCCAGGGTGGTATCTTCGATGAAGTCACCCAAGTGGGAGTCTTCATCATCACCGATGGGCGTCTCCATGGAGATGGGCTCCTTGGCGATTTTCAGTACCTTGCGGATCTTGTCTTCCGGCATGCCCATGCGCATGGCCAGCTCTTCCGGGTTCGGTTCACGACCCATCTCCTGCAGCATCTGGCGGGAGATACGGTTGAGCTTGTTGATGGTCTCGATCATGTGCACCGGGATACGGATGGTACGGGCCTGATCCGCGATGGAGCGGGTAATGGCCTGACGGATCCACCAGGTGGCATAGGTCGAGAACTTGTAGCCGCGACGATATTCGAACTTGTCGACCGCCTTCATCAGACCGATGTTACCCTCCTGGATCAGATCCAGGAACTGCAGACCGCGGTTGGTATACTTCTTGGCGATGGAGATAACCAGACGCAAGTTAGCCTCAACCATCTCTTTCTTCGCACGGCGGGCTTTGGCCTCACCAATGCTCATGCGGCGGTTGATATCCTTGATCTGGGCAATCGACAGACCGGTCTCTTCTTCGATCTGCTGCAGCTTGCCGATGGAACGCAGGACTTCTTCGTCCATCTCGAGCAGGCGGGGAGACCACGCCTTGCCGGCCTGCTTCTGGTATTCGAACCAGGCAGTTTCGCACTCGTTGTTGGTGAAGGCCGCGACGAAGGTCTTCTTCGGCATCTTGGCCTGCTCAACGCAGAGCTTCATGATGATGCGTTCCTGCACGCGGACACGCTCCATCATCTCCCGCATGTTGTTGACCAGGCGATCGAACTGCTTGGGCATCAGGCGGAATTGACGGAAGACATCGGCCAGCTGGGCGATGGCATTCTGGGTGTCGTCGTGGGCACGGCCATTCTGCTGAATGGAGAGACGAGTCACCTCGTACTGGGCACGCAGTTCGCCGAATTTCTCGCGAGCGACTTCCGGATCCGGGCCACCGTCGCCGTCATCGTCGGAGTTGTCACCGTCTTCGTCTTCGTCCTCATCTTCGTCTTCGTCTTCGTCGGCGAGGTCGTCCTCGCTGAGCTCGGAGCCGATATGAGTGGCGGTCGGCGCCACGTCATCCACTTCGTTCGGATCGATGAAGCCGGAGATGATGTCGGACAGGCGAAGCTGCTCGGCTTCGTACTTGTCGTACTGTTCGAGCAGGTAAGTGATGGCTTCAGGGTACTCGGCGACGGAGCTTTGTACCTGGTTGATACCGTCTTCAATCCGCTTGGCGATGTCGATCTCGCCTTCGCGGGTCAGCAGTTCGACGGTACCCATTTCCCGCATGTACATGCGGACGGGATCGGTCGTGCGACCAATCTCAGATTCAACAGATGCCAGAGCCTGGGCCGCTGCTTCGGCAGCGTCCTCATCGGCGGTACCACCTTCAGCCATGATAAGGTCATCGGCATCCGGAGCGTTTTCAACCACTTGAATGCCCATATCGTTGATCATCTGGATGATGTCTTCGATCTGGTCTGAATCGACAATGTCTTGCGGGAGGTGATCGTTCACCTCGGCATAGGTCAGGTAGCCCTGTTCTTTACCTTTGGCAACGAGGAGTTTAAGCTGAGACTGCGGGGTTTGCTCCATAGAACTCATCCGGTTGGTGTTGCTAGGTTGCGCGTACAGTGCGCTGCTGCGCAAATAGCCAATTCTAATAGAAAACCGCCAGACATGCTATGTCTGGTTGCGGCGTCGGTCATGAGAAACCCCTGCCCGCAGTGTTGTCGGGGCCAGGTGGTTATAAAGTGTTTGCTTTCAATCCCGTCGATTCGGGCAACGCTATTCATATTGGGACTGCTCACTCAAATATCAAGCCCCACTCTCATTTCTTTTCTCAATCTGCACCTCTCTGATCAGCATCATCAGCTCCTGAGTTTCCTCAGAGCTTAGCCCTTCCTGCGCCACCTTGGCCTGCAATTCTTCGATCCGTTGCTTCAGGAAAAGGTTGATGAAACCGACAAAGGTATCCTGTAATTCTCCCAGAATATCGGGCTCCTGGTCGAGCTTTACCTCTTCAAACAAATCGTGCATCGCCAGCTGGGCCAGGATTTCTCCCTCTTTGGTACCGCGCCAATGCTCCAGCAGGATACCCGTTGTCACTCCCGGCTGGATCAGGATCTGCTGGTGCAGTTGCAGCAGGAAAGGGATCCCCTGCAGGCGCAGCCCGGCCAACTCGGGCATGGCCGGCAGCTCGGCGGTGATCGCCGGATACTGCACCATCAGGGCCAGAGCCCTGCGGATCGGCGTCAGCTTGGTCGCCTTGGGTTTGTTGACTTCCACCTTGGGCTGGCTGTTGCGGGCAAACAGCTCGGTAATCCGCTGCTTGTTTTCTCCCCAACGCATCATGCTGGAGAGTCGGGTAATCAACCCCTCACGAGTGAAACCTTCCGGTACCCGACGAATCAGCTCGGCGGCCTTGTTGGCCACTTCAAACTTGCCTGCCTCACCGGAAAGAGCCGCATCGCGCCCGAGGCGTTCGAACATGAAATCCGCAAACGACTGGGCCTTGTCGAGCAGCGCTTCGAACCCCTCCTTGCCGATCTGGCGTACCAGCGAGTCGGGATCCTCGCCATCCGGCAAAAAGACGAACTTGAGTTCACGGCCATCCTGCAGATGGGAGAGCGCGTTATCCAGCGCCCGCCAGGCCGCTTCCCGACCGGCGTTGTCGCCGTCGTAGCAACAGACCACCTCTGCCGTGGTACGGAACAGGGTGTGGATGTGATCGCTGGTGGTCGCAGTCCCCAGTGCCGCCACCGCATAGTCGATGTCGTACTGGCCGAGCGCCACCACATCCATGTAGCCTTCCACCACAAGGATCCGGCGCGGATCCTTGTGTGCCTGCTTGACCTCATAAAGGCCGAACAGCTCTCGCCCCTTGTGGAAGATGGGGGTTTCGGGGGAGTTCAGGTACTTGGGCGTGCCATCCCCCAGCACTCGGCCACCGAAGCCGATGACCCGGCCGCGTTTGTCCCGGATCGGAAACATGATGCGATCGCGGAAACGATCGTAGCTGCCCGGGCCGCTGTCACGGGGGATCAGCATACCGCCCGAAATCAGCAGTTGTTCGTGATCCCTACTGGCGCCAAAGCGGCGACGCACCTGATCCCAGTCCCCAGGGGCATAACCGATGTTGAAGCGCTTGACCACCTCGCCAGTCAGGCCCCGGCCTTTCAGATACTCCACCGCCTGAGGCGCGTTCTTGAGATTGCTCTCGTAGAAGCGCGCAATCTGGTTCATCAGCTCGAACAGATCCTTGCTGACGGCTGGTTGGCTATGGCTTGATCCACCCGCCGTTTGCTCACGGGGGACCTGCATACCGTGCAGGCTTGCCAGCTCTTCGATGGCATCGGGGAATTCCAGGCCGTCGTACTCCATGACAAAGCCGATGGCATTGCCGTGGGCACCACAACCGAAACAGTGATAGAACTGCTTCTCCTGGCTGACGGTAAAGGAGGGGCTTTTTTCGTTATGAAAAGGGCAGCAAGCCTGGTAGTTCTTACCGGCTTTCTTCAACCGCACACGGGAGTCGATCAACTCGACTATGTCCGTGCGTACGAGCAGATCATCGATAAAGGATTGCGGGATCCTGCCAGCCATAACCGTCCTGTTTCATTGCATAGGAAATAAAAAAGCCGCGCATTCCAATGGGAAGCACGGCTTCTTCGACCAAACAAGAGAGTTGCCTGTTACGCCAAGCGGGTTTTCACCTGAGCACTGACGGCGCCGACATCGGCACGCCCCTGAATTTTTGGCTTCAAGACAGCCATGACTTTACCCATGTCAGCCATGACGGCAGCACCACTTTCAGTGATGGCTTGCTCGATCAGGGCGGCAATTTCGTCTGCGGTCAGCTGTTGTGGCAGGAACTCCTGCAGCACAACGATCTCGGCGGACTCTTTGTCGGCAAGATCCTGGCGACCGGCAGCTTCAAACTGGCTGATGGAATCGCGACGCTGTTTGACCATTTTGGTCACGACAGCGAGGATCTCTTCATCATTGAGCTCGACACGGGTATCGACTTCACGCTGCTTGATTTCTGCCATCAACAAGCGGATAGCACCCAACCGAGGCTTGTCTTTGGCAAGCATGGCGAGCTTTTGCTGATCCTTGAGTTGATCCTTCAGAGACACGGCATGATCCCTTGATTAGTACAGGCGGATACGACGTGCGTTTTCGCGGGACAGCTTCTTGGCGTGACGCTTGACAGCGGACGCTTTGGCACGCTTGCGAATGGTAGTCGGCTTCTCGTAGAACTCACGGCTACGAACTTCGGACAGGATACCGGCCTTTTCGCAAGAACGCTTGAAGCGACGCAGAGCAACGTCAAACGGCTCATTTTCACGGACTTTGATTACTGGCATGTGCCTTTCACCTCAGTGATAAATTGTTAGCTGACCTTCAATCGATCAGCATGTCTTAAAATGGTGCGAAATTATACTCTGGACAGGGAATGAAAGTAAACCCGCAGAGATCGCTCTGGTTTAAAAAACCCGCGAAGGTTACCATAGCCGTCTCATTTTAGCAGTGAAATTTTTTAGCAATGCGTGTATTGGGCATAGAGACATCCTGTGACGAAACCGGGATCGCGATCTTCGATGATCAAAAAGGGATCCTTTCCCACCAGTTGTACAGCCAGGTCAAGCTGCATGCGGACTACGGCGGCGTCGTTCCCGAGCTCGCCAGCCGGGACCATGTACGCAAGACGATCCCATTGATCCAGGCCGCCTTGAAAGAGGCTGGACTTGGCAAGGATGACATCGACGGCATCGCCTATACCGCGGGGCCAGGTCTGGTTGGTGCCATCCTGGTCGGGGCGACCATAGGCCGCTCGTTGGCCATGGCCTGGGACAAGCCGGCCATCGCCGTACACCACATGGAAGGCCACCTGCTGGCCCCCATGCTGGAAGAGAAGGCCCCCGAGTTTCCCTTCGTGGCGCTCTTGGTTTCCGGCGGCCACTCCATGCTGGTTCGGGTCGATGGTATCGGCAGCTATCAGCTGCTGGGCGAATCGATCGACGATGCCGCCGGTGAGGCGTTCGACAAGACCGCCAAGCTGATGGGTCTGGATTATCCCGGTGGCCCGCTGCTCTCCCGGCTGGCAGAAAAGGGCACCACTGGGCGCTTCACCTTCCCCCGTCCCATGACCGACCGTCCCGGGCTCGACATGAGCTTCTCCGGCCTCAAGACCTTTGCCGCCAATACCATAGCCGCCAATGGCGACGACGAGCAGACCCGTGCCGACATCGCCCGGGCGTTTGAGGATGCGGTGGTCGACACCCTGGCCATCAAGTGCCGTCGTGCCCTGAAGGAGACCGGTCTCAATCGTCTGGTCGTGGCAGGCGGCGTCAGCGCCAACCGTCATCTGCGCGCCCAGCTGGCCGAGCTGATGGAGAGCCTCAAAGGTGAAGTCTTCTACCCGCGCACCGAGTACTGCACCGACAACGGCGCCATGATCGCCTATGCCGGCATGCAACGCCTGAAGGCGGGAGTCTTCGAGCCCCTCGTCGTCAAGGCCGTGCCGCGCTGGCCGCTGGACACTCTGGATCCGGTATGATCCGGAGGATCCACGACAAAAAGAAAGGGGCCTGCGGCCCCTTTTTCATCTTGATGACGGTATTCATACCCGTTTAGTTGGTGCGGAACAACGCTTCGATGGAGAGTCCCTGCCCCAGCAGGATCTCCCGCAAGCGGCGCAACCCCTCTACCTGGATCTGACGCACCCGCTCGCGGGTCAGACCAATCTCGGCGCCCACGTCTTCCAGGGTGGCCGGTTCATAGCCGAGCAGACCGAAACGGCGGGCCAGCACTTCGCGCTGCTTGGGATTCAGCTCCTCCAGCCAGTGCACTATGCTGCTGCGCATGTCATCTTCCTGGGACTCCAGCTCGGGCCCCATGCCGCGCTCGTCGGAGAGCACGTCCAGCAGCGCCTTGTCGCGATCGCCACCAATGGGAGTATCCACCGAGGTGATCTTCTCGTTGAGCTTGAGCATGCGATTCACATCGTCCACAGAGCGATCCAGTGCAGAGGCGATATCCTCGGCGGTCGGCTCATGGTCGAGACGATGAGAAAGCTCGCGCGCAGTGCGCAGATAGACGTTCAGCTCCTTGACCACATGGATGGGCAGACGAATGGTACGGGTCTGGTTCATGATGGCCCGTTCTATGGTCTGGCGGATCCACCAGGTGGCATAGGTAGAGAAACGGAAGCCTCGCTCGGGGTCGAACTTCTCGACGGCGCGGATGAGACCGAGGTTGCCCTCTTCGATGAGATCCAGCAGCACCAGGCCGCGGTTGTTGTAGCGCCGGGCAATCTTGACCACCAGGCGCAGGTTGGATTCAATCATGCGCTTGCGCGCCGCTTTGTCGCCACGCAGGGCACGGCGGGCGTAGTAGACTTCCTCTTCGGCCGTGAGCAAGGGGGAGAAGCCTATCTCCCCCAGATAGAGCTGGGTGGCGTCCATTACCTTGTTCAGCTCTGGCGCCATCAGTTCATCGGAAATGGTCTCTTCGGCTTCGGCCGCCACTTCCTGAACCTCTTCTTCCTCCTGAACCTCCAGCTCCTCGTCGAACTCTAACTCTGCATCCTGCATTACCAGTTGTTCTTGGCTCATGATATCTCTCCCTGACCTACACCAGAGTAAGACTCAGCTCTCTGAGTTAACGCTTTGGCAAATAGCCCATCGGGTTGATCGACTTGCCTTTGTACCGGATTTCAAAGTGCAAGCGCACATCCGGCGCATCCGTGCTACCCATATTGGCGATAACCGCTCCGCCCTTCACGGTGTCTCCCTCCTTGACCCTCAACTCATCGTTGTGAGCGTAGGCGGAGAGGTAGTCATCGTTGTGCTTGAGAATTATCAGCTTGCCATAACCTCGCAGTGCACTGCCCGCATAGACCACTTTGCCGCTGCTCGCAGCGTAAATGGGTTGGCCCTTCTGGCCGGAAATGTCGATGCCCTTGTTGCCTTGTTCCGCAACGGAGAAGCCTTCAACGATCCGCCCTTTGGTCGGCCAATGCCAGGAGAGTGTTGACGAGGAACTGACGGTTTTTTGTTCTTTCGCCTGAGCGTATGCTGTTGACGAGGCAGGAGCAATCGTTTTCTGAGCAATAAATGGTGTGGTCGTACCTGCCGGAGCCGTGGCCAGGGGTTTGGGCCCCGTGCTGGTCACCACCGGTGTGGTTGCTGCCACCATCTGACCACCCGAGGAACCCGAGCCCCCTACATTGAGCACCTGGCCCACGTGCAATGCATAAGGAGCCTGGAGGTTGTTGCGCTGGGCCAAGGCCTGGTTGGAGAGACCGAACTGGCGACCGATGCTGCTCAAGGTATCGCCACGGCGCACCTCGTAACTACCAGACCCCGTCACGCTGCCACGACTGACAGGGCTGCCGACGGTTGCCACCGCCATGGGGGCGGAAGCGCCATCGAGCCTGAGCTGCTGGCCGGGATAAATGTTATAGGGGGGAGTGATGCCATTGATGCTGATAAGCGAAGCCACATCCATGCCAGAACGAAATGCAATGGAGTAGAGAGTGTCTCCTTTGACCACGGTGTACCCGTTGCCTGCAATGCCGGGCTTGGTCATACCTTGACGCACGGGGATGGTCGAAGCGACCTGATCATTGCCCAGGCTGTGCACCGGAGCCGCAGTCTTGCTGGAGGAACAGGCAAGCAGCAGCCATGACAACACGACGACACCGCTACCTTGCCAAACACGCGAACACATAGTGGATCCTTAACGACTAAACCAGAAATAGGCCGCAACGGCCAAACCAATACAGAGCCAGCCCAGCACATCCACATAGTGCATCAGCTTGCGCTCCATCTTCTCGCCGCCCCAGCGCATCAGACCTGCAACCAGGAAGAAGCGCATGCCACGACCGATCAGCGAGGTCAGGATGAAAGGCAACAGTGCCATGTGGAGCAAGCCAGCCGTGACGGTAAACACCTTGTAGGGGATCGGCGTGAAGCTGGCAATAAAAATAACCCAGATGCCCCACTGCGCGAACCACTGCTCGGCCAGGGCAATCTTGTCCTCATAGCCAACCGAGGTCACCAGCGGCTGCACCACTGGCTCCCACAGGGCATAGCCGAGCAGATAACCAAACAGGGCGCCCAGCACCGACAAGAGGGTAGCCAGCGCGGCATAGTGCCAGGCGCGATGAGGTTTGCCGAGCGCCATGGGCGCCAGCATCACATCCACCGGGATGGGCCAGAAGATGGATTCAATAAAGGCGGTGATGGCCAGATACCAGGGGGCATACTTGTGGCGTGCCCACTGCATCACCAGAACATAAAGGCGGGAAAACAACTTCACTCGACATCTCCGTCAATCAGGGGAACGAAACGTACCGGCTCCAGAATCCGGCTGGTGAGCTGGGAGCCCGATCGCTCGATGAGCTGCAGGGTCTGCTGGCCATCACCCACCGGCAACACCAGACGACCACCGTCAGCCAGCTGATCGGTCAGGGCCTTGGGGACCTCACTGGCCGCCGCCGTCACCAGAATGGCGTCGAAAGGGCCCTTGTTGGGCCAACCTAGCCACCCATTGCCGTGCTTGGCCGACACATTGTGCAGATCGAGCTGGCGCAATCTGCGCCTGGCCTGAAACTGCAGCGACTTGATCCGCTCCATGGTGTAGACATGCTCCACCAGGTGGGCCAGTACCGCCGTCTGGTAGCCCGATCCCGTCCCGATCTCCAGCACATGGGCCGGATCGTTCTGGATCAGCAGCTCGGTCATGCGCGCCACGATGTAAGGCTGGGAGATGGTCTGCCCATGGCCGATGGGCAGGGCCGTATTGTCCCAGGCCTTGTGGGCCATGGCCTCGTCCACAAACAGCTGGCGCGGCACCTTCGCGATCGCCGCCAATACGCGGAAATCGCGGACATCCTGGGCAATCAGTTGATTCAACAGGCGCTGTACTATCACAACGTCATCCCTGCAGATCCAGCCACGCGCCCAGGGTCGACAGACTGCCGTAGGCCGTCATGTCGATGGTCAGGGGAGTGATGGAGACATAACCCTGCTCGATGGCGGCAAAGTCCGTTCCCTCTCCCGCATCCTGCTGGTTGCCGGGGGGACCAATCCAGTAGACCGGCTGACCACGGGGATCCTCGGTGCGGATCACCGACTCCGCCCGGTGGCGATTGCCAAGGCGGGTCACCCTGATCCCCTTGATCTGCTCAAGCGGCAGGTCCGGCACATTCACGTTGAGGATCTGATCCGCAGGCAACGGATGCACCATCAGCCCCCGCACCAGCTGGGCGGCGTAGTGGGCCGCACTGGCGAAATGAGTCTTGCCCACCAGCGAAACGGCGATGGAGGGGAAACCAAGATGACGCCCTTCCGTCGCGGCCGCCACCGTCCCCGAGTAGATGACGTCATCCCCCAGGTTGGCCCCGTGATTGATACCGGCCACCACCATGTCGGGCTCAGGGCGCAGCAGTTCGTTGACCGCCAGATGAACGCAGTCGGTCGGCGTCCCCTTGACCGCATAACTCTTGATGCCGTGAAAACTGGACGCATCGAGGCGGATGACCCGCAGCGGCACTTCCAGCGTCAGGGAGTGGCTGGCACCGCTGCGGTTGCGATCCGGCGCCACCACCACGACCTCGCCACAGGCACGCAACGCCTCGCTGAGGGCGCGAATGCCCTCGGCGTGCACCCCATCGTCATTACTGACCAGAATTCGCATCGGTTGAGTTCCTGAAACCGTGATCGGCCTCTTCGGCCTGCATTAATTCGCGTACCACGCTGGTGGCAAAGGCGCCGGCCGGCAGGAAGAACGACAGGGTCAGCACCGCGTCCTCACGTTTCCAGCTTATCTGCTCCGGCTTGAGCAGCAGCGGGCGCCTGTCCTGATCCAGCCCGGCTTTTTCCAGTCCTTCGCACCAGTCGCCATAAGGGGCCAGCACTCCTTGCTCGAACTCGGCGGCAGCACCCTGGCTCGCCAGACGGCCACGGCCCCACTGGGGAGCGGTCAGTTGCACGTCTCCGGAGGCAAGGCGCGCCTCCAGCTCGGGAGTCACGCTCTCTTCGCTGAAGATGGAGTGGCTGCCCTTGAGCATCACGCAGTCGCCTGCCAGCAGCTGATGGGCCAGTCCCTGCTCGATGCGGGCGCTGACGATGGCATTGAACAGCATGCTGCGGGCGGCGGACAGATAGAGGGAGCGCTTGTTGCGATCCTTGATCCGTTTGCCGGCGAACATCGCCTTGGCGGCCTCCAGGTTGTTGCCACCGCGGCCGAAACGCTGCTCGCCGTAGTAGTTGGGTACCCCCTGGGTTGCAATCGCCTGCAGACGGGATTCCAGCCCGTCGGCCTGCTCCAGCCCGGTGAGGCGCAGGGTGAAGTGGTTGCCCTTGAGATAGCCGACCCGCAGCTTCTTGTTGTGGCGCTTCACCTCAAGGATCCGGATGTTGTCGTTCTCGATGACCGAGAGATCCGGCTCGCCCTTGCCCGGCAGATGGATGCCGAACCACTGTTCGGTCACCGCATGGCGATCTTTCAGACCAGCCCAGGTCACCGCATTGCGGGCAACCCCGGCCGCATCGGCCAGCAGGCCAGCCACCCAGGCGGTATTCTCACCGGTTTTGCGTACCCGGACGAAGATGTGTTCCCCCTCGCCGCAAGGTGCAAACCCGAGATCTTCATTGACCACGAAGTCGGCGGCCTCGGCCTTGAGGATGCCGCGAGCAGTGGGCGTCCCGTGCAGATAGGCAAGTTGTTCAAGCATCATTGTTTCACCAGCAAGACGACGGCTTCGGTGGCGATCCCTTCCTTGCGCCCCGTGAATCCGAGTTGTTCGGTGGTGGTCGCCTTGACGTTCACCCGGTTCAAATCACATTGCAGATCCGCGGCCAGCACAGCGCACATGGCGTCGATATGGGGGGCCATCTTGGGGGCCTGGGCGATGATGGTCACATCCAGGTTGCCGATGGCATAACCTGCGAGCTGCACGCGGGCAAAGACATCCCGCAGCAGGATGCGGCTGTCGATGCCCTTGAATTCGGCGGCGGTATCGGGGAAGTGGCGGCCGATGTCGCCGGCGCCGATGGCCCCCAGCAGGGCATCGCTCACCGCATGCAACACCACGTCGCCATCGGAGTGGGCCAGCAGGCCCTGTTCATAGGGCACCGCCACCCCGCCCAGCATGCAGGGGCCGACCCCGCCAAACTTGTGAACATCAAAACCATGTCCGATCCGCATCATGCCTGCGCCCTCCTCAATACACGGAAATCTGTCTCATCAAAACCATGTCCGGTGCGGATCATGCCTGCTCCTCTGGGGATGAATCGGGTCGTGCCGACCGGCACGCACGTTGTTGCTGTAAATAGAGCCCGGCCAGGGAGAGATCTTCCGGCCGGGTCACCTTGATGTTATCGGCCCGCCCTTCCACCATGCGCACGGGGAAACCGGCCCGCTCCATGGCGGAGGCTTCATCGGTGATGGCGGCGCCGAGCGCCAGCCCCTCCTCAAGCGCCCGCTTGAGGGGGCGGACCAAAAACATCTGGGGCGTCAGGGCATGCCAGAGCTGCTCGCGATCCACGGTGGCGAGGATATTGCCGGCCGCATCGGTGCGCTTCATGGTATCGCGCACCCGGCTGCCGAGGATGGCACCGCCAGAGGCCATGGCGGCAGCAATGAGCGCATCGAGATCCTCGTGGGTCAGACAGGGCCGGGCGGCGTCATGCACCAGTGCCCACTCCCCTTCTGCCACGTGCAACGCATTGAGCACGGAGAAGGCGCGCTCGCTTCCCCCTTCCACTCGCAGCACCCGCGGATCGGTTGCCACGGTCAAGGTCTCAAACCAGCGGTCGTGGGGCGCCAGCGCCACGATCACACGGGCGATGGCGGGATGGGAGAGCAGACGCTCCAGGGTGTGCTCCAGAATGCATTTCCCTGCCAGGGACAGGTACTGCTTGGGGCAACTGGCCCCCATGCGACTACCAATACCGGCAGCCGGGACGATGGCGGTCAGGCCGCTCAGGCTATCAGTCATCGTAGGGGGCACCATCAGGCTCCGTCACCTGATCCTTTTCTTTGGGAATGATTCGGTAGAAGGTCTCGCCCTGCTTGATGTAGCCAAGATCGTTGCGCGACAACTCCTCGATGGCCTCAAGGCCAGAGGTAAGATCGTCGATTTCCCGGTAAATCAGGCTGTTGCGGTCCTTGAGTACCAGGTTGTCCTGTTGCTGCCGCTCGATGGCGGTGGAGAGTTCCCGATAGTCGGAGAGGCCGTTTTTCCCCAGCCAGAGGTCATATTGCAGCCCTCCCAACAGGAGGAGCAGGATAAGAGTGAGTAGCCGCATGCACTGAGTCTCCTTCAAGCGGCCTAGTTTCCCATATTCGCAGGCAAGACAAAAGAAAGCCTGTGTGCCGGATGGGTTGGTCGGAATAAAAAATGCAGGTCGCACACGCCCATAAGCGCAGAACGAAAAAGCCCCGCCAGATGGCGGGGCTTTGTGAAGCATGAACGCAGGCGAAAATTAAGCCTGGTTCTTCACTTCTTTCAGACCACGGAACGGAGCCTTGGCACCCAGGGCTTCTTCGATACGGATCAGCTGGTTGTACTTGGCAACACGGTCAGAACGGCTCATAGAACCGGTCTTGATCTGGCCAGCAGCGGTACCCACAGCCAGGTCGGCGATGGTCGCGTCTTCGGTCTCACCGGAGCGGTGGGAGATGACGGCAGTGTAGCCAGCGTCTTTGGCCATCTTGATGGCAGCCAGCGTTTCGGTCAGGGAACCGATCTGGTTGAACTTGATCAGGATGGAGTTGGCGATGCCGTTGTCGATACCGCGCTTCAGGATCTTGGTGTTGGTTACGAACAGGTCGTCACCCACGATCTGGATTTTCTTGCCCAGTTCGGCAGTCTGGTAGGCGAAGCCTTCCCAGTCGGATTCGTCCAGGCCATCTTCGATGGAGACGATCGGGAACTTGGTGGTCAGGTCAGCCAGGAAGTCGGAGAAACCGTTGGAGGTGAAGACACGACCTTCGCCCTTCAGGTTGTACTCTTTCTTCTCTGCGTCGTAGAACTCGGACGCAGCGCAGTCCATGGCCAGGGTGATGTCGGTGCCCAGTTTGTAACCGGCAGCGGCAACGGCTTCAGCGATCACTTCCAGCGCTTCGGCGTTGGATTTCAGGTTCGGAGCGAAACCACCTTCGTCACCGACGGCAGTGTTGTAGCCCTTGGACTTCAGCACTTTGGCCAGGTTGTGGAACACTTCTGCGCCCATGCGAACGGCTTCTTTCAGGGTCTTGGCGCCAACCGGCTGGATCATGAACTCCTGGATGTCGACGTTGTTGTCGGCGTGCTCACCACCGTTGATGATGTTCATCATGGGCAGCGGCATGGAGTAGACACCCGGGGTGCCATTCAGCTCGGCGATGTGGGCGTACAGCGGCATGCCTTTGGCAGCAGCGGCAGCTTTGGCGTTGGCCAGGGAAACAGCCAGGATGGCGTTGGCGCCGAACTTGGATTTGTTCTCGGTACCGTCGAGGTCGATCATGATCTGGTCGACAGTGGCCTGGTCCTTGGCATCTTTACCCAGCAGAGCCTGAGCGATCGGGCCGTTGACGGCTTCGATGGCTTTCAGCACGCCTTTACCCAGGAAACGGCTCTTGTCGCCGTCACGCAGTTCCAGCGCTTCGCGGGAACCGGTGGACGCGCCAGACGGAGCGGCTGCCATACCAACAAAACCACCTTCCAGGTGAACTTCGGCCTCAACGGTCGGGTTACCACGGGAGTCGATGATTTCACGACCGATCACTTTAACGATCTTGGACATGTGTATTTCCTCAGGTTTCGTAAAAAAACAACAAAAATATGCCAAAAAAAGCGGCTGTGGCACAGAGCCCCAACCGCATTTATTTTCAATTACTTCAAATTACGCTTCTGATACTCGCCCGCCGCCTTCACAAAACCGGCGAACAGGGCGTGGCCATCACGGGGAGTCGAGGTGAACTCCGGGTGGAACTGCGCGGCCACGAACCAGGGGTGATCCGGGATCTCGATGATTTCCACCAGCTTCTTGTCGGCGGAGAGACCGGTCACCTTCAGACCTGCCGCTTCAATCTGCGGCAGCAGCTTGTTGTTCACTTCATAACGGTGACGGTGGCGCTCGTAAATGGTCGGGCTGCCGTACATCTGACGCACCTTGGAGTCTTCCACCAGGTGGCAGAGCTGGGAGCCCAGACGCATGGTACCGCCGAGATCGGACTTCTCGGTCCGGGTCTCGACGTTGCCTTCGTCATCCACCCACTCGGTGATGAGACCGACCACGGGGTAAGGGCTGTCTTTCTTGAACTCGGAGGAGTGAGCCCCTTCCATGCCCGCCACGTTACGGGCGTATTCGATCAAGGCGACCTGCATGCCCAGGCAGATACCGAGGTACGGGATCTTGTTCTCGCGGGCATATTTGGCGGCCAGAATCTTGCCTTCCACGCCGCGTTCGCCGAAGCCACCCGGTACCAGGATCGCATCCAGACCTTCCAGCAGCTCGGCGCCACGGGTCTCGATGTCCTGGGAGTCGATGTACTTGATGTTGACGGAGAGACGGGTCTTCAGGCCACCGTGTTTGAGCGCTTCGTTGACGGACTTGTAGGCGTCCGGCAGGGAGACATACTTGCCCACCATGCCGATGGTGACTTCGGCAGTCGGGTTGGCCTCTTCATAGATGACCTGTTCCCACTCGGCCAGGTCGGCTTCTTTGCACTCGATGCCGAAGCGCTCGGTGATGTAGCCGTCCAGCCCCTGGGATTTCAGCAGCGCCGGGATCTTGTAGATGGAGTCGACATCTTTCATGGAGATGACGGCGCGCTCGGGCACGTTGCAGAACAGGGCGATCTTGGCACGCTCGTTGGCCGGAATGGCGCGGTCGGAGCGGCAGATCAGCACATCCGGCTGGATACCGATGGAGAGCAGCTCCTTCACGGAGTGCTGGGTCGGCTTGGTCTTCACCTCGCCGGCGGCGGCCAGGTAAGGAACCAGGGTCAGGTGCATGAACATGGCATTGTTGCGACCCACGATGGCCGCCAGCTGACGAATGGCTTCAAGGAACGGCAGGGACTCGATGTCGCCCACGGTACCGCCCACTTCGACGATGGCAACCTGATGGCCTTCGGCACCGGCAATCACCCGCTCCTTGATGGCGTTGGTGATGTGCGGGATCACCTGGATGGTGGCGCCCAGATAGTCACCACGACGCTCTTTGCGCAGCACGTCGGCATAGATGCGGCCGGTGGTGAAGTTGTTGCGGCGGGTCATCTTGGTGCGGATGAAACGCTCGTAGTGGCCCAAATCCAGATCGGTTTCGGCCCCGTCCTCGGTTACGAACACTTCACCATGCTGGGTCGGGCTCATGGTGCCCGGATCCACGTTGATGTACGGGTCCAGTTTCATGATGGTCACATCCAGACCACGGGCTTCCAGAATGGCTGCCAGAGAAGCTGCGGCAATGCCTTTGCCGAGGGATGAAACAACGCCACCAGTCACAAAAATATATTTGGTCGTCATGCTGAACCTGAAAGAAGTTTAGGGAATTTTAAGGGGTGCTTCGGGGATGAAGCAGGACGGGGAAACAGTATACCAAAACCCCCACTCCCAAACAATGAACAAAAATCTATCAGGCTCCCCGCCGCCCCGTCTTGCGCCAAATCAACTTTGCTCGGTTTCCTTGGCCTTGTTCCAGGCCTCGTCCAGCTTCTCCAGGGAGCAATCCGTCATTTTCAGACCTTCTGCGGCAATAAAGTGTTCAACTTGACGAAAACGACGCTCAAACTTGGTGTTGGCAGCCCTCAGCACCTGCTCGGGATCCTTGCCCAGATGACGCACCAGATTGACGGTGGCAAACAAGAGATCGCCGAGCTCGTCGCTCACCCGAGTCTCGTCCACGTCGACCATCAGCGCCTCTTCCATCACCTCCTCGATCTCCTCGTGGATCTTGTCCACCACGGGCCCCAGGGTCTTCCAGTCAAAACCGACGGTGGCGCAGCGCTTCTGGATCTTGGCTGCCCGGGTCAGGGCAGGCAGGGAGAGGGGGATATCGTCCAGCACGCTCTCCTTGTCGAGCGCCGCACGCTCTTTCGCCTTTTCCGCCTCCCAGTTCGCTTTGACCGCCTGCTCGTCACCCAGGTCGGCATCGGAGAAGACATGGGGGTGGCGGCGAATGAGCTTCTCGCTCACGGTATCGACGATGTCGGCAAAGTCGAACAATCCCTGCTCCTTGCCGAGCTGGGCATAGAACACGACCTGGAACAGCAGATCACCGAGCTCCCCCTTCAGCCCTTGCCAATCTTCGCTCTCAATGGCATCCGCCACCTCGTAGGCCTCCTCCAGGGTGTGCGGCACTATGGTCTGGAAGCTCTGCTTGAGATCCCAGGGACAGCCCCCGTTCGGGTCACGCAATCTGGCCATGATGTCGAGCAGTTGGGGAAGGTCGTAGCGTTGGGACATGGGCAACTCACTTTCGATTCAGTAAATGGGTTCATGAATATCCGCTCACGCCACTGCTCCACATGATGTGGCGCCATGGCGGCCGGAGATGGGGCGCGTGATATCCGTCTTCAATGCTCTGCAAGGAGGGAGAAAATGCAGACCGGCCATTGGGGCCGGTCGGTTGAGCATTACAGCCGCTTGGCGCTGATCACGTCGTTGAGCTGACTGAGCTTGGCCAACGCCCGGTTGAAGGCGTTGATGTTGTAAATCTCCAGCTCCATGTCTATTTCGGCGGTCTGCTCGCGCACGTTGGAGCGCGAACGCACTCCCATCACGTTGATCTTCTCGTTGGCGAGCACGGTGGTGATGTCGCGCAGCAGGCCGGATCTGTCGTTGGAGAGAATGCGGATGGTGAGACCGTAACCGCCGGAGTAGTTCTCCCCCCAGACCGCATCGATCAAGCGCTCCGGGTTGCGACGCGACAGCTCCTTGAGCTGCTCGCAATCCTCCCGGTGGATGGAAACCCCCCGTCCCATGGTGATGAAGCCCTGGATGGCGTCCCCCGGGATGGGCTGGCAGCAGCGGGCGATGTGAGTCATCAGGTTGCCCACCCCTTCCACCACAATGTGATCCTTGGGTTTGGGGCGGAAGGGCACATTGGCCTTCTGCTCCAGCTTCTCCAGCAGACGGCGATCTTCTTCTTCCGCCGTCGGCTTGTTGTAACGGGTGTCGAGGTAGTTGAGCAGCTGGTTGATGCGGATGTCGCCGCTGCCGATACCGGCCAGCAAATCTTCCAGCTCCTCCGCATGGAAACGCTCCAGCACCACCTTGTCCACCTTGGAGAGGGTGAGGTTGTGTCTGTCCAGCTCTTTCTCCAGCAGCTCCTTGCCGGCGGCAATGTTCTTGTCCCGGTCCAGCTTTCTGAACCAGGTGGCCACCTTGGCCCGCGCCCGGCTGGAGCGCAGGAAGCCGGCATTCGGGTTCATCCAGTCGCGGCTCGGGTTCGGCTCCTTCTGGGTGATCACCTCCACCTGATCACCGGTTTGCAGCGTATAGGTGAAGGGCACGATACGACCGTCGATCTTGGTGCCGATGCAGCGGTGACCGATCATGCTGTGCACGTGATAGGCGAAGTCGAGCGGCGTCGCCCCTGCCGGCAGGTCGATGACATCGCCCTTGGGAGTGAAGACATAAACCCTGTCCTCGAACACCTGACTGCGCAGATCGTCCAGCAAGGAGCCGCTCTCCGAGAGATCCTCCTGCCAGGCGAGGAGTTTGCGCAGCCATTCGATCTTGTCTTCGAAGGTGCTGGTCTTGGCAGCGGCCTGGGCCCCTTCCTTGTAGCGCCAGTGCGCAGCCACACCGAGCTCCGCATCCTGATGCATCTGCTCGGTACGGATCTGGATCTCCACCGTCTTGCCCTCCTCCCCCACCACCACGGTGTGGATGGACTGGTAGCCATTGGGCTTGGGGTTGGCGACATAGTCGTCAAATTCGCGGGGAATATGGTGGAAATGGGTGTGAACGATACCGAGCGCCGCGTAGCAATCCTGCAGCCGCTTGGTGATCACCCGCACCGCGCGCACATCGAACAGCTCGTTGAATTCGAGGTGCTTCTTCTGCATCTTGCGCCAGATGCTGTAGATGTGTTTCGGTCGGCCATAGACCTCGGCCTCGACGCCGGCCTCGGCCAGGGCATCGCGCAGAGACTGCACGAATTCACGGATGTAGCGCTCGCGGTCGAGCCGTTTCTCGTCGAGCTGCTTGGCGATCTGCTTGTAGGTATCCGGGTGCAGGTAGCGGAAGGCGAGATCCTCGAGCTCCCACTTGAGCTGACCGATACCGAGGCGGTTCGCAAGGGGAGCATAGATGTTGGTGATCTCCTGGGCCATCAGCACCCGGGTCTCCTCATCCGCCTTCTTCGCCTCACGCAGGCAGGCGATGCGCTCCGCCAGCTTGATGACCACGGCGCGCACGTCCTCGACCATGGCGAGCAGCATGCGGCGCACGTTGTCCACCTGCTCCGGCGAGGTTTCGCTGCGGTGAAGGGTTTGCAGGGAGCGGATGGCCTCCATCTCCAGCACCCCTTCCACCAGCTTGGCGATCTTGGGGCCGAAGTCCTCGTTCACCTTTTCCTGGCTGATGAGACCGGCTTCGACGAAGGGATAGAGAATGGCGGCCTTGAGGGTGGCGAGATCCATGCTGAGCATCAGCAGGATGCCCACCATCTCGACCCCGCGCACCAGCAGGCGGTTGGTGAGCGCTTCGTCACCCAGGGTCAGGCAGTACTGGTAGACGGTTCGCAGCTGATTCTTGTCACTTTCACTCAGGGTAAGGGAACTGACCCACTCATCCAGAGTGAAATTGTCTTTCAAATGAATATCGCGCACCGCAACCATGGTATCAATCCTTAAAAGTGTGGGGTCGAAAGCCGATGCTCTCCTCATCCCCTCATCAACTGATGACTGCCTCAAATGGGGATGCATGCAAGAGTTTTCAAGGCATGTCACCGCGCAAGGTGACAGGGCTCTTCCCCGCATCCGATCCACTATCGACGACCTAGATTACCCTAATCACTCCCGCTCAAACAGCGCTGCCGCCGCTGGAAAACCAAGATAACCGCATGCTGCCCTGCCCGTTGAAGGCAGCGAGAAACACCTGTTTTACCTCACTCTGGCAGCATCATGCACATCGAAAAATCATCACGACCGCATCTTGATTCATCCAGAATAATGCGGTCGCCTCGACTCAGCCCCGTTCGAACAGCGCCATGGACTCCAGATGACCGGTGTGGGGGAACATGTCCAGCATCCCCAGACGGGTCAGCTTGTAGCCCCCCTGCACCAGCACCTGACTGTCACGGGCCAGGGTGACCGGGTTACAGGAAACATAGACCACCCGTTTGGGGGAAAGTGCCACCACGTGGCTCATCACCTCCAGCGCCCCGGGTCTGGCCGGATCCAGCAGTACCAGATCGAACCCTTCCCGGGCCCAGGACATGCCCACGATGTCGCCGCTCAAGTCCGCCTTGTAGAAGCGGGCATTGTCGATGCCGTTGCGGCGGGCATTCTCCTGTGCACGTGTCACCATGGCGAGCTCCCCTTCCACCCCCACCACTTCGCGGGCCTGACGGGCCAGCGGCAGGGTGAAGTTGCCGATGCCGCAGAAGAGGTCCAACACCTTGTCATCCTTGCCTGCGTCGAGCCAGCTCAATGCCTGCTCCACCATGCGCTGGTTGACGGGCCCGTTGACCTGGATGAAGTCGCCGGGAGCGAATGCAAGAGACAGGCCATCCAGCGTGTAACTTGGCTGAGACTGTTGACGCAGAGGTTCGATCTGCTCGTTCGCCGCCTGCAGATAGAGGTCTATCCCCTGGGCGGTGGCAAACTCGGTCAAGTGCGCCCGATCCGCCTCGGTGGGGCGACCGGTGTGGCGCAGCAGCATCAAAATGCCCTGCTCCCCCTGAATGAGTTCCGCATGGCCCAGTTCGCGCTGGCTCTTCAACCGGTTGAGGCATTCGCGCAGAGGGGCGATAAGAGCAGAGAGGGGCTCGGCCAGCACAGGGCAGCTGGCAATCTCTACCAGATCGTTCGACTGGCGACGACGAAAGCCCACCCGGGTGCAGCGACCGTTCTTGTCAAACTTGATGGCCAGACGGCAGACCCGGCGGTAGGCGCGGGACTCCCCCGTCAGCGCAGGTGCCAACGCTGGCGCCTGGATGTTGCCAAGGCGCTCGAACAGGCTGACCAGTCCCGCCTCCTTGGCCGCCAGCTGATCTCCCTCTCCCAGGTGCTGGGCACTGCAACCGCCACACTCGCGATAGTGGTCGCAGAAGGGGGCGACCCGGTTGGCCGCCGGGGTCACCACCTGTTGCAGGGCGGCGTGGGCATAGTGCTTCTTGTCGTCGATGATGCGGGCCTTGATGGCCTCGCCGGGCAGCGCCCCTTCGACGAAGATGGCCTTGCCCTGATGACGGCCGACGCCGACACAGTGGTGATCCAGACTGTCTACCGTAAATTCAATACGTTGGGGCTGGGTGGATTTCTTTTGGGGCTTGAAAAACTGGGCCATAAAACTTGGTGCCTATAGGTGGCTATGTCATGATTGTGGAATCTGCGGCAGACCATTGTCCCACAAGAATAATCGTATGACCAAATACGGCCTGAGGGCCCCAGCCGCGGCATCCGCCCCATCGTCCATTCTGACCAAAAGTGGCCCATTGATATGATCGGATACGGCCTGAGACCCCGTACAGCGACAATGACTGTATTGCCTGCCCGACCCCGGTGCCTGCATGCGCCCCGGGTCATGGCTTCTCTTGCGAAAGGCGGGTCGGCGGCATGACCAAGTACGGTCTCAGGGCCCGGGTGCTGGCCTTCACCATCTTGCCGACCCTCATCATCGGCGGCCTCATCGCCGGCTATTTCACCTTCCACCGCTATCAGCAGCTGGAAAACAACCTCATCGATCAGGGCATCAACATCATCGAGCCCCTGGCCATCGCCAGCGAATACGGCATGACACAGCACAGCCGCGAATCCCTCAAGCGGCTGATCGGGCTCACCCATCGCAAGAACTCGCCCTTCATCAAGTCCATCGCCGTCTTCACCCAGGAGAACCAGCTGTTCGTGACGTCCAACTACCACAGGGACTTCAGCCAGCTTCGTCTGCCGGACGGCAGCGTCATCCCGGCCCTGACCAGCGTCTCCGTCAACGGCGATGACATCATACTGCGCACCCCCATCCAGGCAGAGACCAGCCTGGACGGCTTCCCGCTGCCAAGCGATCTGGAGCCGCCGGTCATCGGTTACATCTCCATGCAACTCGCCACGGACAGGGCCATCGTCCTGCAGTACCGCGACGCCTTCTTCGCGGTCATCATCGTGCTCATCGGGCTGGCCATCAGCGCCCTGTTCGGCTTCCGTCTGGTCAAGAGCGTGACCCAGCCCATCACCGACATGGTGCAGGCGGTGCACCGGATCAGGGAGGGGCGGCTCGATACCCGGGTCAGCGGCCAGCTCACCGGCGAGCTGGACATGCTCAAGAACGGCATCAACGCCATGGCCAAGGCGCTCTCCGAATATCACGAGGAGATGCAGCAGAACATCGATCAGGCGACGTCGGATCTGCGGGAGACCCTCGAACAGATCGAGATCCAGAACGTCGAGCTCGACATGGCGAAGAAGCGCGCCCAGGAGGCGGCCAGGGTCAAGTCCGAGTTCCTCGCCAACATGTCCCACGAGCTGCGCACCCCTCTCAACGGGGTCATCGGCTTCACCCGCCAGCTGCTCAAGACCAGCCTGACCCCGAGTCAGACCGACTACATGCAGACCATCGAGAAGTCGGCGCGCAACCTCCTTGGGATCATCAACGACATCCTCGACTTCTCCAAGCTGGAGGCGGGCAAGTTGCAGCTCGAGCACATCCCCTTCAGTCTGCGGGACACCCTCAACGAGACCATGCACCTGCTGGGGCCGAGCGCCCACGACAAGCAGCTCGAACTCTCCCTCCAGGTGGATGCCGCCGTGCCGGACTACCTCACCGGCGACCCCATGCGCCTGCAGCAGGTGCTCACCAACCTCACCGGCAACGCCATCAAGTTCACCGAGCGTGGCAACGTGGACGTGCGTGTCGAACAGACCGGGGAATCCAGCGGCAACAAGGTGCGCCTGCGGGTGCTGATTCGCGATACCGGCATCGGCATCTCGGAAGAGCAGCAGCGCCAGTTGTTCCAGGCCTTCAACCAGGCAGACTCCTCCATCTCCCGCCGCTATGGGGGCACCGGGCTCGGGCTCGTCATCACCCAGAAGCTGGTGCAGCAGATGGGGGGCCAGATCCGCTTCGAATCCGAACTCGGCAAGGGGTCGGTCTTCTCGTTCCACCTGGATCTGGATGTCTCGCCCCTGCCCCAGAGCGAGCGGCTTCCGCTGGATCGCATCCAGGGCAAGCGGGTCTGGCTGCTGGAGCCGGATCCCTTTACTCACGCCTCCCTGCTCGCCCTGCTGGGAGAGTGGCACCTGGATGTGCACTCCCTGACGGTGGACGAGGAGTGGCCCCCGATGAGCAGCCAGGACATGGTGCTCATCGGCAGCAGCACCCTGCACAGCCCGCAGCAGGTGATTGCCCGTCTCGACGGACTGGACGGCCAGCAGAACACCATAGTGCTGCTCAGCAGCCACGAGCCGGCCCTCTACGACGCCATGCTGGCCCACGGCGCCGTCCACTGCCTCTCCAAGCCCATCAACCATCGCAAGTTGCTGCACGCCCTGCTCTCCCCCGAGGCGGTACGCCGTGCCCCCCTGCCCGCGCCGACGCCGCGCAGTGTGCAGGCGGTCAAGGTGCTGGCGGTGGATGACAACGCCGCCAACCTCAAGCTCATCGCCGCCATGCTCAAGGAGATGGTGACTGAGGTGGTGGTGTGCAAGAACGGCAAGGAGGCGGTCAACCTGGCCCAGAGCCAGCCGTTCGACATCATCTTCATGGATATCCAGATGCCCGTCATGGACGGCATCAGCGCCACCCAGGCGATCCGCCACTACTCCCTCAACACCGAGACCCCCATCGTCGCGGTCACCGCCCATGCCATTCCCGGTGAGCGGGAGCGCCTCATTCGCCAGGGCATGGACGACTACCTGGCCAAACCCATCGACGAGGGGATGCTGGCGCAGCTCATCACCGACTTCGCCCACCGGCGGCACCAGAATCACGGGGATCAGCAGATAGACTGGCCCCTCGCCGTGCGTCAGGCCGCCGGCAAGCCGGCCCTCGCCCGGGAGATGCTGACCATGCTGCTGGCCAGCTTCGACGAGGTGGAGCCCATCCTGGCGGCGGCGCTGGAAGGGAGTGTCGACGATGCAGACGTGCTGGCCCAGCTCCACCGCCTCAACGGTGGCTGCGCCTACTCCGGGGTGCCGGGTCTGCAACGCCTGCTCTCCCAGCTCGAGCAGCAGCTGCGCGACGGGGTCGCCGTGAGCGATCTGGAGCCCGAATTGCTGGAGCTGCAGGATGCTCTGGAGCAGGTGAGGCAAGAGGCCCCCCGCTACCTGGCCCTGACCGACTGAGGCGCTTTTTCTGACTGGACAGGCGGCAGGTGGTAACATCTGCACCGTTTCCACAGGAGTCAACATGACCAACAACGATATTCTGCGCCGCCTGCGCTATGCCCTCAGCATCAGCAACGACCAGATGGTCGAGATCTTTGCCAAGGGCAATCTGGCCATCACCCATGCCCAGTTGCACGGCTGGCTGATGAAAGAGGCCGAAGAGGGCGAGGCACAGGAAGCGGGCTTCGCCGCCTGCCCGGACTCGGCACTGAGCCAGTTCCTCGACGGCTTCATCGCCCTGCGCCGCGGTGTGCGAGAAGATGCCCCGCCCCAGGTGATCCCGAACCGGATCAACAACAACCTGATCCTGCGCAAGCTGCGCATCGGCCTCAACTACAAGGAAGAGGAGATGCTGGGCACCCTCAAGCTCGCGAACTTCAACCTCTCCAAGTCCGAGCTGAGCGCCCTGTTCCGCGCCAGGGATCACAAGCACTATCAGGATTGCGGGGATCAGATCCTGCGCAACTTCCTGATTGGCCTCACCGCCAAATACAGGCCCGGGCCCTGATGACCGCCTCCGGCCAGGTGCGAGGCTAGACCATGGGCTGGCGCCGCCTGCTGACTCCACGCCCGTCGGCGAGTGGCGGTGCGTGTCGGTTCGCGGCGCGCTGGTTCTGGTCACTGCCCCTCATCCTGCTGCTCGGCGCCTGCCAGCCTGCACCCTATCGGCTCAATCAGGAGCATCAGAGCGCCAGCCAGAACGAGCGCATCGCCTTTCTCATCCTGCACTACACGGATGAAGAGGATGCCCGCTCCCTGCGCCTGCTGACCGAACCGGAGCACAAGGTGAGCGCCCACTACCTGATCCCCCGCGACACCGACGAGCAACCGTTCCCGGTCTACCAGCTGGTGCCCGACAGCCAGCGGGCCTGGCACGCCGGACGCAGTCGCTGGCATCACTACGCCGGGCTCAACGCCAGTTCGCTCGGCATCGAGATAGTGAATCTCGGGTATGACGAGAAAGACGCGGCCCTGCCCGCCCATCTGAGACACTGGCAACCCTATCCTCCTGCCCAGACCGCCGCCCTCGGCGCACTCGCCCGGGATCTGGTCGAACGCTACCAGATACCCCCCACCCAGGTGCTGGCCCACAGCGATGTCGCCCCCGAGCGCAAGCAGGATCCCGGCCCCCGGTTCCCCTGGCGCGAGCTCGCCCTGCGCTACGGTGTCGGCGCCTGGCCCGACGAGGCCCGGGTGGCCGAGCTGCGCCAGACGCAGCTCATCCCCTGGGATGCGCTGCAATGGCAGCAGCAGCTTGCCCGTTACGGCTACGGCCTCCCCCAGCACGGCGCCTGGGATGAGCAGAGCCGCGCCGTCCTGCGCGCCTTCCAGCTTCACTTTCGCCCCGCCCTGGTCACCGGCGAGCCGGATGCCGAGTGCCAGGCCATCCTCACCGCCCTGCTGGAGCGCTACTTCCCGGAACCAGGCTGAGACGCCCCTTCCCTTTCCCCCTCTGCACACGGATGCCCGGCCCCATGCCAGATGAGCACGGGGTTCACCCCGCCTTCCACTCCTGAAAACCACAAGGGACGCCGAAGCGTCCCTTGTGGTTTTCATACCTGCGAAGCGGCATCAGATCCCCTGACGGGCTTCCTGCATCAGCGCACGCATGTCGCTGACCGCCTTGGCCAGACCGTCGAAGGCGGCGCGGCCGATGATGGCGTGACCGATGTTGAGCTCATAGAGCTCGGGGATGGCGGCGATGGCCTTGACGTTGTGATAGTGCAGACCGTGGCCCGCATTGACCTTCAAGCCCTTGCCAGCGGCGTAGGAAGCACCGGCGGCGATGCGCTTGAACTCGGCGTTGCGCTCGGCATCCGTGGTGGCATCGGCGTAGCGGCCGGTGTGGATCTCGATGAAGGGAGCACCGCTCGCGGCGGCCGCATCGATCTGCAACGGATCCGCATCGATGAAGAGGGATACCTGAGCACCGACGGCCGCAAGACGGGTCACCGCATCGGTCACCTTGTCCAGCTGGCCCGCCACGTCCAGACCACCCTCGGTGGTCACCTCGGTGCGCTTCTCCGGCACCAGGCAGACGAAGTGGGGCTTGATGCGGCAGGCGATGCCGATCATCTCCTCGGTCACCGCCATCTCCAGGTTCATCCTGGTCTGGATGGTCTGGCGCAGGATCTCCACGTCCCGGTCGGTGATGTGGCGGCGATCTTCCCGCAGGTGGACCGTGATGCCATCGGCACCGGCCTGCTCGGCCACGAAGGCGGCCTGTACCGGATCCGGATACTGGGTGCCGCGGGCGTTGCGCAGGGTGGCGATATGGTCGATGTTCACACCCAGGTAGATCTCGCTCATTGCTTACTCCTTGATACAGGTCATCTGTGAATGCCGGAGCGGGTGGTGCCCGCCCCTCTGTCCATGTGCCGTCGCAGCCCGGTTATGGCCACGGCGACAGCATTATTGTTCATGAAAGGCGATGTCATAAACACAAAACATCACCAGATAATAAAAATCAGCTTGAAACACTGCCTTTTCGCTTCAAAAAGAGCTCCCTGCTCTTCAGTTGACGCTTGCCGAGATAGGGCTGCAGCGCCAGCCGGCTGAAACGCTTGGCCGCCTGCAGCAAGGGAGGCGTGTCGAAACGCCCTTCGGCGAAGGCCAGCAGGTGGGCGCCGAGGAACAGGGTACGGGGATCCGGCGCCCGCTCGCAAGCGACAAAGCCGAGCTCCCGCTCGAAGCCGTAGAGCAGGGTAGGGTCGATGGGGGAGTCGTCGTCCGCGGCATATTCGAAGTCCACCGCGTAGCCCAGGGCCTGCAGCAGCAGGAACTCGAAGCGGCGCAGGGGCAGCTCCGGGGTCTCGCCGTCCGCCAGGGCCATGATGGCACGGGCATAGGCGTCGAACACCTCGGGGAAGGGGGTGTGCGCTTCCAGCAGGTAGTAGACCAGCTCGTTGAGATAGAGGCCGTAGAAGAGACGATCCCCGCCGAGGCGCAACGAGTGATCCGGGCACTCCACCTGGGTGAGGTTCTTTAGATCCCCCTTGCCGCGCCAGGCAATGGTGAGCAGGGTGAAGGGCTGAAGCAGCCCCTTCAGAGAGGAGCGTGGCCCGCGGGAACCGCGAGCCACCAGGGTGAATCGACCGCTATCCTGGGTGAAGACCTCGACCAGCTGGCTGGTCTCCCGATAGGGCCGACTGTGGATGACGAAAGCCGGGGTCAGCAATCAGTCGTCGCCATACCCGAGGCTGCGCAGGGCCCGCTCGTCGTCGGCCCAGCCGGACTTGACCTTGACCCACAGCTCGAGATGCACCTTGTTCTGGAACAGCCGTTCCATGTCGATGCGCGCCTCTGTGCCGATGGTCTTGATCTTCTCGCCCTTGTTACCGATGACCATCTTTTTCTGGCCTTCGCGCTCCACCAGGATGAGCCCGTGGATGTGGTAGAGACCGTTTTCCTCGACCTTGAAGCGCTCGATCTCCACTGTCACCGAATAGGGCAGCTCCTCGCCGGTGAAGCGCATCAGCTTCTCGCGGATGATCTCGGAGGCCATGAAGCGGGAAGAGCGGTCGGTCACGTAATCTTCCGGGAAGAAATGGACGTTCTCCGGCAGCAGATCCTTGGCCCACTCGCGGATCTTCTCCACGTTGGTGCCCTTCTCGGCACTGATGGGCAGGATGTGGGCAAAGTTCATCTGCTGACCCAGCCACTCGAGGTGCGGCAGCAGATCCTCTTTCTCCTTGACGTTGTCGATCTTGTTGACCGCCAGCACCACGGGGCACTTGAGGTGGCGCAGCTTGCCCAGCACCATCTCGTCATCCTTGGTCCAGTGGGTGCCGTCCACCACGAACACCACCATGGCCACGTCCCCCAGGGAACTGGTGGCGGCGCGGTTCATCAGGCGGTTGATGGCCCGCTTCTCCTCGATGTGCAGACCCGGGGTATCCACATAGATGGTCTGATGGTTCTCCTCGGTGTCGATCCCCAGGATCCGGTGACGGGTAGTCTGGGGCTTCTTCGAGGTGATGCTGACCTTCTGGCCGAGCAACTTGTTGAGCAGGGTGGACTTGCCCACGTTGGGGCGGCCCACGATGGCGACAAAGCCGCAATAGGTGGTATCTGTCATGACCGCGTTCCCAATGCTGATGGAGTGAAAAGAGCGCACAGTGCCGGATCCGTCATGATGCTCATGACAGCCGTTCCAGTGCTTGCTGCGCCGCGGCCTGTTCGGCCTTGCGGCGGCTGGAGCCGATCCCGACCAGGGGGCCATCCAGCCCATCCACTTCGCACTGGACGGTGAACTCCTGGTTGTGGGCCTCGCCCTTGACGTTGGTCACCGTGTAGGTCGGCAGGGATTTGCGGCTGCCCTGCAGGATCTCTTGCAGACGGGTCTTGGGATCCTTCTGTTCGATCCCGGGCTTGATCTCGCCAAGGCGGCTGGCATACCAGCCGAGCAGGAGGCTGCGCACCCGCTCCAGATCCGTGTCCAGATAGATGGCGCCGATCACCGCCTCGACGGTGTCGGCCAGGATGGACTCGCGGCGAAAACCGCCGCTTTTCAGCTCCCCCGGCCCCAGGATCAGGTGATCCCCGAGGTCGAATTCCCGGCCCAGCTCGGCCAGCGTCTTCTCGCGCACCAGGGTGGCGCGCATCCGGCTGAGATCCCCTTCCGCCGCCTGCGGGAAGCGGTGGAAGAGGTCATCGGCAATCACCAGACTCAGGATGGAGTCCCCCAGAAATTCCAGGCGCTCGTTGTGACGGGACCCTGCGCTGCGATGGGTCAGAGCCCGGGTCAGCAGCTCAGGATCCTGAAAGACATGCCCGAGACGGGACTGCAGTCTGTTCATCTTGATATTCATTTACTTGATTCCGCCAATGCGGTTGAAGCGCACACCGGTCGGCACCCAGCTCGGCAAGCTGGACCCTTCCTCGCGCTCGAATTCGAAACTGATCCAGATGGCGACCGCCTTGCCCACCAGGTTCTGCTCGGGCACGAAGCCCCAGAAACGGCTGTCGGTGCTGTTGTCGCGGTTGTCACCCATCACGAAATAGTGGCCTTCCGGCACCACCCACTCGTCGGGGTAGGTGCCGGGCTGGCGATAGTAGCGGTCCACCAGGTCCGGCATCAGCGGGTTGCGCAAGGTCTCGTGGGAGACATCACCCAGCTGTTCGGTGTAGCGATCCAGCGGGATCCCCATCTGGCTGAACTCGCCGCGCTGCTCGAACTTGACGTCCAGCTTCTGGAAGCCGGGGCACGTTTTCCCTTCCTGCTCATCGCACTTGGGCCGGATCATCAGCTCCTTGTTGCGATAGATGACCCGATCGCCGGGCATGCCGACCACCCGCTTGATGTAGTCCACCCGGGTATCCAGCGGATACTTGAAGACCACCACATCACCGCGCTTCGGCTCGCCGGTCTCGAGGAACTTGGTGTTGGTCACCGGGTCCTTGAGGCCGTAGGCAAACTTCTCCACCAGGATGAAGTCGCCCACCAGCAGGGTCGGCATCATGGAGCCGGACGGGATCTGGAACGGCTCGAAGATGAAGGAGCGCAGGATCAGCACCAGCGCGATCACCGGGAAAACCCCGCCGGTCTGTTCGATCCAGACAGGCATGGGGGCCACCTTGGCCAGTGTCTTCTCGTCCACATCCGGACCGGCATTGGCACGGGCGGCGGCAATCTTGGCCGCCCGCTGCTTGGCCCAGACCAGCTTGTCGAGCGTCCAGATGATGCCGGTCAGCAGGGTGACGACGACGAGGATCAGGGAAAAGGTGCTTGCCATCGATTAATCCTTTCCGACGTGGAGAATGGCGAGGAAGGCCTCTTGCGGCACGTCCACACGGCCCAGGGACTTCATCCGCTTCTTGCCTTCTTTCTGCTTGTTCAGCAGCTTCTTCTTCCGGCTCACGTCACCACCGTAGCACTTGGCGGTGACGTCTTTACGCAATGCCTTGACGGTGCTGCGGGCGATGATCTGGTTGCCGATGGCGGCCTGGATGGCGATGTCGAACATCTGGCGCGGGATCAGCTCGCGCATCTTCTCCACCACCTGGCGACCGCGATACTGGGCGTTCTCCTTGTGGGTGATGATGGCCAGGGCGTCGACCCGCTCGCCGTTGATCATGATGTCCAGACGGACCATGTCGGAGGTTTCGAAACGCTTGAAGCCGTAGTCCAGGGAGGCGTAGCCGCGACTGGTGGACTTCAGACGGTCGAAGAAGTCGAGCACCACTTCCGCCATCGGGATCTCGTAGGTCAGCGCCACCTGCTTGCCGTGGTAGACCATGTTGGTCTGTACGCCGCGCTTCTCGATGCAGAGGGTGATGACGTTGCCCATGTACTCCTGCGGCAGCAGGATGTGGCACTCGGCGATGGGCTCGCGCATCTCCTTGATGTTGTTGATGGCGGGCATCTGGGCCGGGCTGTCGATGTGGATGGTGGAGCCATCGTTCAGCTCGATCTCGTAGACCACGGTCGGCGCTGTGGTGATGAGATCCAGATCGTATTCACGCTCCAGACGCTCCTGGATGATCTCCATGTGCAGCATCCCGAGGAAGCCACAGCGGAAGCCGAAGCCCAGCGCCGTGGAGCTCTCCGGTTCGTAGAACAGGGAGGCATCGTTGAGGGAGAGCTTCTCCAGCGCATCGCGGAAGGACTCGTAGTCATCGCTGGAGATGGGGAACAGGCCCGCATAGACCTGGGGCTTCACCTTCTTGAAGCCGGCCAGCGCCTTCTCGGCACCGTGCTTGGCCAGGGTCAGGGTATCCCCCACCGGCGCACCGTGGATGTCCTTGATGCCGCAGACGACCCAACCTACCTCGCCACAACCCAGGCCGTCGGTGTCCACCTGCTTCGGCGTGAAGATACCGATGCGATCCACACCCCATACCTGACCGGTGCTCATCACCTTGATCTTGTCGTTCTTTTTCAGGGAACCGTTCTTGATCCGCACGAGCGACACGACCCCGAGGTAGGAGTCGAACCAGGAGTCGATGATCAGCGCCTGCAGCGGCGCCTCCGGATCCCCTTCCGGGGACGGGATCTTGGCGACGATCTCTTCCAGCACCAGATCGACACCGAGGCCGGTCTTGGCGGAGCAGCGCACCGCGTCCACCGCGTCGATGCCGACGATGTCCTCGATCTCCTCGGCAACCCGCTCGGGCTCTGCGGCCGGCAGGTCAATCTTGTTCAGCACCGGCACCACTTCCAGATCCATTTCCATGGCGGTGTAGCAGTTGGCCAGAGTCTGTGCCTCAACCCCCTGACCGGCATCCACCACCAGCAGTGCCCCTTCACAGGCAGCCAGGGAGCGAGAAACCTCGTAGGAGAAATCCACGTGGCCCGGGGTGTCGATAAAGTTCAGCTGATAGGTGTTACCGTCTTGTGCCTGGTAGTTCAGGGTCACACTCTGTGCCTTGATGGTAATGCCGCGCTCGCG
The DNA here is from genome assembly GCF_040908425.1 of Aeromonas sp. R2-1. Classification (NCBI taxonomy): domain Bacteria; kingdom Pseudomonadati; phylum Pseudomonadota; class Gammaproteobacteria; order Aeromonadales; family Aeromonadaceae; genus Aeromonas; species Aeromonas sp. R2-1. The sequence continues at coordinate 190,025 of NZ_JBFODR010000055.1, read as the reverse complement.
CTCCAGATCCATGGAGTCCAGCACCTGGGCCTGCATCTCGCGATCGGACAGGCCGCCGCAAGTCTGGATCAGACGGTCCGACAGGGTCGACTTACCGTGGTCGATGTGCGCAATAATCGAAAAGTTACGAATGTGTTTCATCGAGCAAGAATCACTCAAAATTAAGTTAGGGTCGGATATGAGGGCAGGATTTTACTGGATAACCCGGTCGACGGCCAATCTTTAGTCGGCGGGCCCCACAAATAGCGCCTTGTCTGGCGGGCGTTGGGCACCTGGATGCCCTCCGCCAGACCCGGCCCCTCAAGAGAGATGACGGGTATTGAGCACCACCCCGAGCATGCGGGGACCGTATTCCCCCTGCTCGAGCCGGTCAGAAAAGTAACGAACCAGTAAAAATCCGATGGCGCCGCCCAGCAGACAGCAGAGGATGGTCACCCCCTCTCCCGCCGACAAGAGCGGCGCCAGCCAGAGCTGGCCGAGCAGGGCGCCCAGCAGCAGGCAGAACAGCGGCAGCACGTACACCAGAGCCGCACCGCGCAGGATGCTGGCCTGAGGGATGCCCAGGCGGATCTGCTGGCCCACCGCCACATCACCTGTGAGGGCGACCCGCAGCCGCTGCGCCTTCATGGGAAAGGCCTTGGCGACGGTGCCGGTCCCGCAGCTGGATTGTTGGTGGCAACCGCTGCAGGCGGATCGCCGCTCGCACTCCACCCAGGCGTGATTACCGTCGATGGCCACTACTGTGGCCAGCTCTTCACTCATGTTACTCACCTGATGACTCCTCACAGGGGGCGGTGGATGCTCCAGATCTCAGCACGGCGGCACCCTCAGGGCAAGTCTCACGGCAAAGACTCACTGCACCGCCTCGTTGCGAGCCAGGGGCTGCACTGCCTCGGCGATGCGCTTGGCAGTTTCGGCGGGCACCTCGCCCACCACGGTGATCTCCACCCCGACCTCGTTGACGAAGCTCACTAGCGAGGTGGCCCCCTGGCGAATCAACTGCTGGCGCACCGCCTGCTTGGGATCGACCCGGGAGACGTAGACGGAGAGATCCACCAGCCCGTCGGAGAGCATCATATAATCCACCGGCAGACTGGTGCTGACCAGCTGATGCCGATCCTGAGAGAGCACCTTGAAGCCATCGGGCAACCAGGTCAGGTGCCAGTTGAGAGTCTGCTGGGGAGCGGGATAGGCATCTTCCAGCGCCAGCGCATCCGGCAGCTTGCTGCGTGCCAGGGTGACCAGCCAGGGGGCCGGCGCAGATTGCCTGTCCAGATCCACCCCCAGCACCTGCTCCACCAGATTGCCCTCTCGATCCACCATGTCCACCCGCAGCAGCAGATGGCTCTGTTCGTCAATCCAGAGCACGAAGCCGTACTTGTCCGCCTCCTTGGGCACCAGCCGTACCACTTGTGCCACCAGGCCGGCCACCCGGCTGCGGCCCGCCAGCACGGGGTCATAACTCTCCATCACCCGGGGCAGCGGCATCCTCACCAGGCTCGACCAGACCCCGGGGAAACGCGCCCCCTTGAGGGTGTAGGGTTCATGGGTGTTTTCGAAGAAGGTGTATTCGTTCTGGCGTTGCAGGAACTCCACGGCCTTGCCGTCGAGATAGCTCAGGTGAGCCACCTCCTTGCCATCGATGATCCCGTGGCTGAAACGGATAGGCTCGAGGCGCCCCTGGCGGGCCTTGACCATGGACAATTCGAAGTTTTGTTGCGAAACGGCACTCTGCATCTGCTGCAACAAGGCCTCGGCCGACAGATCGTCGGCCGAGGCCTTGGCACAAATCAACAGGAGAGAGGCCAGCAGGATACGGCTGGACTGGCGCACGATCTGATCCCTAAAAATGCGTTATTCCTGAATCTGCTTGTCTTGCAGCAGACGCTGTTGCAGTTGATGGTCGCGCAGGAAGGCATTGATGCGCTCGCGCTGCTCCTGCATCTGCTGCTCGCTCAGACCTTGCTGACGCACACCGGTCCGGCTGCCATCCTGGGGATAGTGCACGCTCACCGGCGCAGCACTGCCACCCACGGGTATGGTATTGAGCACCGGGCTGGTCGGCACACCATCCTTGCCCTGGTACTGCTGCACGCCGAAGATGACGGCGGCAGCCACGGAGGCGGCAATGGCATACTGCCCCACTTGCTGGCCAAAGCGGCGAACGAAGGGGATCACCTTGCCGGCGGGCTGCACCTGGGGCGCAGCAGGCTGTGCCGGCTTGGGCGCCAGTATGGCGGGTTCATCCTCCAGCGCCAGCATGATGCTGTCGCTGAGATCCAGTTGCAGATTGACCGGCAGGTCACCCCGCATGGCATCACCGATCAGATGGTAACGCGACCAGGTATCCTGCAGAGCGGGATCCGTTCCCAGCTCGTTCAGTACCTCGATTTCGCTGAGGTCGCCATCCATCAGGGCTGAAAGTTGCTCTTTATTTGCCATAAGTTTGCCTGTCTTTCCCCAGTTAATGCTCGATCAGAGGTTGCAGCTTTTTATCGATTGCTTCCCTCGCCCGGAAGATGCGGGATCTCACCGTACCCACCGGGCAATCCATGATCTCCGCAATCTCCTCGTAGCTCAGCCCTTCCATTTCACGAAGGGTGATCGCCGTTCTCAAATCTTCTGGCAAGGCTTCTATGGCGGTAAACACAGTACGCTTGATCTCGTCGGTCAGCGCCAGGTTTTCCGGGGTGGCCACCTCTTGCAGGGCTTCACCACCACCATAATATTCAGCCTCGTCCGCTTCGACATCACTGCTGGGCGGTCTGCGCCCCTGTGACGTCAGGTAGTTTTTGGCCGTGTTGACGGCGATCCGGTACAACCAGGTGTAAAACGCGCTCTCGCCACGGAATGTCGGCAACGCACGGTAGGCCTTGATAAAGGCCTCCTGCGCCACATCCGGTACATCGCCCGGATTGTTGACATACCTGGCCACCAGGTTGACCACCTTGTGCTGGTACTTGCGTACCAACAGGTTGAATGCATTTTTATCGCCACGCTGGACCCGTTCAACCAGCTGTTCGTCCAGTAGATTCTGGTCGCTCATCAGAGCCGTAAAACCCCCATCAGGTTATCGTTTTTCTTTTCCGGCCCCTTCTAAGCGCACAAGTTCAGACAGGAGGAATCAGGGAAAGTTCGCTTGCATTGAAAAAAATGTGATGCGGGCTGCATCACAACCCCCCTTGGGCTACCATGGGGCCAGTTCTTAATCCAGGCCAATGATACTTATGAAAGCAAGTGTTGAATACCTTTGCGACGTACTCATCATTGGCAGCGGTGCCGCCGGTCTGTCCCTCGCGTTGCGATTGGCAGACCAGGCCAAAGTCCTGGTTCTGAGCAAGGGGCCCATCAGTGAGGGGGCCACTCTCTATGCGCAAGGAGGCATCGCTGCCGTGTTCGACGAGACCGACAGCATCGAATCCCACGTGAGCGACACGCTCAACGCCGGCGCCGGGTTGTGCGACCCGGCGGTGGTGGAGTTCACCGCCCGCAACGCCCGCGACTCCATCCAGTGGCTCATTCAGCAAGGGGTCCCCTTCGATCAGGAAGAGGATGCCGAGGGGGAATCCCACTATCACCTGACCCGGGAAGGGGGCCACAGCCATCGCCGCATCTTCCACGCGGCCGACGCCACCGGCAAGGCGGTGCAGCTCACCCTGATCGACCAGGTGCGCGCCCACCCCAACATCCAGCTGATGGAGCGCTTCAACGCGGTCGATCTCATCACCACCCGCAAGCTGGGTCTGCCGGGCAACAAGGTACTGGGAGCCTATGTCTGGAATCGCAACGCCGAGCAGGTCGAGGTGATCCGCGCCCGCTTCGTGGCGCTGGCCACCGGCGGGGCCTCCAAGGTGTACCAGTACACCTCCAACCCCGATGTAAGCTCCGGCGATGGCATCGCCATGGCATGGCGCGCCGGCTGCCGGGTGGCGAACCTGGAGTTCAACCAGTTCCACCCCACCAGCCTGTTCCACCCGGACGACCCCAACTTCCTGCTGACCGAAGCGCTGCGTGGCGAGGGGGCCTATCTGCGCCGCCCCGACGGCAGCCGCTTCATGCCGGAGTTTGACGAGCGGGCCGAGCTGGCCCCGCGGGACATCGTCGCCCGCGCCATCGACCACGAGATGAAGCGCCTCGGGGCGGATTGCATGTATCTGGACATCAGCCACAAGCCGGCGGATTTCATCATCAAGCACTTCCCGACCATTTATGAGCGCTGCCTCGCGGTCGGTATCGACATCACCAAGGAGGCGATGCCCATCGTCCCGGCGGCCCACTACACCTGTGGCGGCGTGATGATCGACAACAACGGCCAGACCGACATCCCCGGCCTCTATGCCATCGGCGAGGTGACCTATACCGGGTTGCACGGCGCCAATCGCATGGCCTCCAACTCCCTGCTCGAATGCGTGGTCTATGCCCACCAGGCGGGAGCCGACATCCTGGCCAAGCTGCCCACCAGCGTGGCGCCCCCCAGCCTGCCGGCCTGGGACGAGAGCCAGGTGGATGACTCGGACGAGCAGGTGGTGATCCAGCACAACTGGCACGAGCTGCGGCTGATGATGTGGGACTACGTGGGCATAGTGCGCACCAACAAGCGCCTGGCCCGGGCCAAGCGTCGCATCGATCTGCTCAAGCAGGAGGTGCAGGAGTACTACGCCAACTTCCGGGTCTCCAACAACCTGCTGGAGCTGCGCAACCTGTTGCAGGTGGCCGAGCTCATCGTCAACTGCGCCCTGGAGCGCAAGGAGTCTCGCGGTTTGCACTACAACCTGGATTATCCGGACATGCAGCCGGACTCCAAGCCGACCGTGCTGACCCCGGATCGGGAATGACGCCGGATCAGGAATAAGGCCGTTGCGTTCGATTCGGGCGTATGCCCTCCCCCAGATGACCCCGCCCAGGCGGGGTCATCTGCTATGAGCGGCAGATGTGGCAGGTAGAGAGAGACGCCCCTAGCGGACAGCGAGGTGGATGGCGCGGGCCAGGGCGCGGTAGTGTGCAGGGGCCAGGGCATCGGAGAAGAGCCAGAGCTGCCCCTCGGAGCCCTCCACCGTCTTCAGCCGCAACCAGAGCACCCCGGGCAGGATGCGGCTGCGGGGATCCAGCCGATGGCGCCCCCCTTGCCACTCGAGCCACTCCCCATCCCAGACGAGCACGCCGCTCGCCGCCGGATGGCGGCGCAACGCGCGCCACAGACTCAGCCCCCAGACAGGGAGGAACAGCCCCCATTGCCAGCCCTGGATCAGGCTGGCGACGGGCAAGAGCAGCAACAGAAACAGGATGCACAGCAGCAGACGCTGATGGCGGGAGGCGATCACGGGCATCACTACCCGCTGGGGAGACGCGAGGCTGGCCATGAGGGGTGGCGGTCGCGAGTCGGGCTCAGCGCAGGCTGTCGTGGCGGGCCTGGTTGCGCTCGAGGATCAGGGGGATCATGGCGGCAAAATCGGGATCCTCGGGCACGCCGTGACCCATGCACCAGCGGAACAGCTCGGGATCCTCGCACTCCAGCAGGCGGATGAAGGTGCGCTGTTCGGCCTCGCCGAGGCCATCGAACTCGTGCTCAAAGAAGGGCATAAAGATCACATCCAGCTCGAGCATGCCGCGACGGCAGGCCCACTTCAGGCGGGACTTCTCACTTGGGTTCAACATGGAACTCTCCTTACAAAGACCGGGGAATGGTAGCAGCAGGATTTTCCGGCTGACAAACATTCCTTACGTCTTTACCATGCAGGTCACATACTTTCTGTCTCTGGAATCCCATCGTGAGCCTGCCGACCCCTCTTCTTCCTGCCGAGCCGACCCTGTTTTCCCTGACCAATCTGGCCATCACCCGCCTCGGCGGCCCGGATCGCGCCAAGTATCTGCAAGGTCAGGTCACCTGCGACGTCAACGCCCTGCAACCGGGCCAGAGCACCCTCGGCGGCCACTGCGATCCCAAGGGCAAGCTGTGGAGCGATTTTCGCCTGCTCTGCCTGGAAGACAGCCTGCTGATGCTGACCAAGCCCTCGGTGCTGGCCCGCCAGCTGCCGGAGCTCAAGAAGTTTGCGATCTTTGCCAAGGTCGAGATTGGCGAGTTTCAGGGCAGCCTGACCGGACTGGCCGGTCAGGGGACGGACGACTGGATGGCACAACACTTCGCGCTGACCGGCACCGGCCTGGTGGAGGGCGGCATGGCAGTCAGGGTGGAGGCGGACCGCTGGCTGCTGGCGAGCACATCCCCGCAGGCCCTGAACCTGCCGGTGGGCGACGAAGGACTCTGGTGGGGGCTGGAAATCAAAGCCGGTCTCCCTCATCTGGAAGCTGTCCATCAGGGGGAATACATCCCCCAGATGCTGAACCTGCAAGCCCTTGATGGCATCAGCTTCAACAAGGGCTGCTACATGGGGCAGGAGACGGTGGCGCGCGCCAAGTATCGCGGCGCCAACAACCGCGCCCTCTTCGTGCTGAGCGGCACCGCCGCAACGCAGGTGGCCAGCGGTGACACCCTGGAGATCCAGCTCGGTGACAACTGGCGCCGCAGCGGTCTGGTGCTCAATGCCTGGCAGCAGCAGGGTCAGGTGTGGCTCACCGCCGTGCTGCCCAAGGATACCGAGGCCGACGCCCGCTTCCGCCTCAAGCTGGAAGAGGGCTCCAGCCTCAGTCTGCAGCCCCTGCCCTATGCGTTGATCGACTGAATCCCCCCCTAGCGAGGCACCCGCGCCAGCAGTGCCTCCTGCAACCAGCGCCCCGCCTGCCCGAGCGGGCGGGCGCGATACCACTGCAACTCCAGCGCCAGTTCCGCCTCGGCGATGAAGTCCGGCTTGAGCACCACCAGCTCCCCCCGCGCCAGGGGCCGGTGCAGCAGAAACTCGGGCACCGCCGCCCATCCCAGCCCCAGTTTCACCAGCTCCAGGATCCCGAGATCCCCCTCCACCCACCACACTTGCGCCGAGAGGCGGAAGCGATGGCGCTCCGTCCCCTCCCGCCGTCCGGTCACCATCAACTGGCGAGCCCCTTGCAGGTCGCTCTCCTTCAACGGCGTCTTGTGGGCCAGAGGGTGATCCGGAGAGACCACCAGGGGCATGGTGACCGTCCCCAGGGAGCGGGAGACCAGCTCCCGCTCGGGGTGCGCCTTCTGATAGCTGATGCCGAGCTGGGCGCGGCCGCTCTTGAGCAGCTCGGTCACGTCCTCCATCAGCGGGAACAGCAGCTCCAGCTCCACCGCCGGGTAGCGGCTGGCGAACTCCTCCAGCAGGGAACCAAGCCAGGGCAGGTGGGAGTCATCGTCGATGGCCAGGGTGAGGCGCGACTCGACGCCGTTGGCCAGCTCGCCGGCGATGGCCTGCAGTCGCTCGCTCTGGGCCAGCAGCACCCCCGCCTCCTGACAGATGCGGGCCCCCGCCTCGGTCAGCACGGGATAGCGGCCGCTGCGATCGAACAGCGCAAGGCCGAGATCGATCTCCAGGTTGGCGATGGCGGCACTCACCACCGACTGGGCCTTGCCCAGCCTGCGCGCCGCCGCCGAGAACGACCCGGTCTCGGCCGTCGCCAGCAATGCCTTGAAGTGTTCCAGTGAAGGGGTCATGAGCCTGCTCCGCCGTGCTGTTGTGTCGTCACATCTATCTATTTTAGCGATAGATACTAACGTGAATCTATCTGGTTTTGGCGATACATTGCCGCCATTCCCTGATCAAAGAGAGAGACAGACCATGCGTACGACCCGTGACCGCCTGCGCCACGCCATCGGCTTCGAATTGATTGGCCTGCTGATCGCCGCCCCGCTGGCCAGCTGGGTGACCGGCGTCGGGCTCAACCACATGGGCCCCCTGGCCCTGTTCTTCTCGGTGGTCGCCACCGTCTGGAACTATGTCTACAACATCGGGGTGGACAAGCTGCTGCTGCGCTATCAGGGCCACACCCACAAGGCGCTGTGGCAGCGTGTGTTGCACACCCTGGGATTCGAGGGGGGCCTTCTGATCGTGGCCCTGCCGGTGATGTCCTGGTGGCTCGACATCGGCCTGCTGGAGGCGCTGGTGCTGGATATGGGCTTCGTGCTCTTCTACCTGGTCTATGCCTTCGTCTACAACTGGAGCTACGACAAGGTGTTCCCCATTCCCATGGGACAGGTGCAGAAGGCGCTGGGATAAGCGATTCGAGGGGTAAGGGCGAGGCACCATCATGCGATGGCATGATGGTGCTGAAGAGGGCCTCGCGGGGTCAGGCCTGGGCCTTGACCTCTTCCGGCGGGGTATCGTCCTGCCTGGTTTCCTGGCGCATCATGGCTTCGAGGTCGCTCTGGTACTGGTTCAGCATGCGCTGGGCCGCCACCATGTCCCCCTTGTGCAGGCGCTCGAACAGATGATGCTGCACCACGCCGTTGAGGTACTCCACCGTGATGGGTTGCTCCAACGCCGACAACAGCTCCTCTTTTTCCAGCTCCGCATTGATCTCGTCGACACTGGTACGCAGCAGACCGGCCAGTTGCACCAGCATGCGGCGCTCCCCTTCACGCAACAGGCTCAACATGCGGTTTCTCTGCTGCTCATTCTGTTGGGTCATACATTTCCTTACGTAGAATTGGAACAAGCCCGCTCATTCTGCCCTGTCCTTTTCACAGCGTCCATCTCGGGCGCATGACTTATTCCGGGTGCGGGGGGCCGGGTGCTATTTGCCCCCCGGCCCGGTATAGTAGCGGCTGATCCAGGGGGCCCGTGCGCCCCGTTGCCGAGACCGTCCATCCCTATGACCGACGCCATTCTGGTGCTCTGCACCTGCCCCGACGAGACCAGTGCAGACCGCCTCTGCGAGCAGCTGCTCGACCAGCGCCTCGCCGCCTGCATCAACCAGCTGCCCGGGGTTACCTCCGTCTATCGCTGGCAGGGCAAGACGGAGCGAACCCGGGAGATCCAGCTCGTCATCAAGAGTCGGGCCGCTCTGTTCGAACCCCTGCGCCAGTGCATTCTCGCCCACCATCCCTACGAGGTACCGGAGATCCTGGCGCTCCCGGCAAGCAAGGGCCACCCTGCCTATCTCGACTGGTTGACACAGGAGACCTCATGACCGCCTCTCGCCCCCTCTCCTTCCTGTTGATGCTGCTGGGCCTGCTCTGTGTCCTGACGACGGCCCCCGCCCGGGCCAGCAGCCAGGATCTGCTCGGCAGCCTCGGCATCGAGACCCAGCCCAGATTCCTCAAGGTGGATCAGGCCTTCGCCCTCGAGAGCGAACAACAGGGTGATCGGCTGCTGCTCCGGATACGCATCGCCGACGGCTACTACCTCTATCGCCACAGCATCCGTGTGAAGGGAGAGAACCTCGCCTTTGACGAGCCCGTCCTGCCCCCCGGCACCGAGCACGAGGATGACTTCTTCGGCAAGAGCCGGGTCTATTACCAGGAGGTGCAGATCCCCGTGGCGCTGACCCGGGTCGGGGACGCGGCCAGCCTCACCCTGAGTTACCAGGGCTGCACCGAGGGACTCTGCTACCCACCGACCGACAAGCGGATCGCCGTCGAGCCCCTCGCCGCCCCCGCCCGGGCGGAAGCGGCGGCCCCCCTTCAGGGCACCGACGTGCCGGGCAGCCAGCAGGACAGGCTGGCGGCCGCCCTCGGCAGCCAGGGGTTCTGGATCAGCGTCGCCGCCTTCTTCGCTCTGGGTCTGGGCCTCGCCTTCACCCCCTGCGTCTTCCCCATGTATCCCATCCTGACCGGGATCATCGCCGGGGCCGGGCATCGCCTCTCCACCCGTCGCGCCTTCCTGCTCTCCTTTGTCTATGTGCAGGGGATGGCGGTCACCTATACCCTGCTCGGGCTCGTCGTCGCCTCGGCGGGCCTGCAATTCCAGGCGGCCCTTCAACACCCCTATGTGCTCATCGGCCTCTCGGTGATGTTCGTGCTGCTCGCCCTCTCCATGTTCGGGCTCTACACCCTGCAACTGCCGAGCAGCCTGCAAACCCGTCTCTCGGGCTTCTCCAACCGCCAGCAGGGCGGATCCGTGGCCGGCGTCGCCATCATGGGCATGATCTCGGGACTGGTCTGCTCCCCCTGCACCACAGCGCCACTCTCAGGGGCCCTTATCTACGTGGCCCAGAGTGGCGATCTCTGGCTCGGCGGTGCGGCCCTCTATGCCCTCTCCCTGGGCATGGGGCTGCCGCTGCTCTTGCTCGGCACCTCTGGCGGCAAGCTGCTGCCCAGGGCCGGCGCCTGGATGGATGTGATCAAGCAACTCTTCGGGTTTGCGCTGCTGGCGGTACCCATCCTGCTGCTCTCAAGGCTCCTGAGCGACCAGATGTCCACCCTGCTCTGGCTCGGCTGGGGGCTGGTGCTGTGCGGTTATCTCTATCACCACAACCAGCATCGCGCCCATTCGGTGGGCAAGAGCCTCGGCGGCTTCGTCCTGCTTCTGGCGATGATGGGTCTGGTGGTGGTGGGCAAGGATCTGCTGCTGCCACCCGAGGGGGCCAATGCCGCCGCCCAGACCCAGGCCCCCCGATTCAACCGCATCAAGACCCTGGACGATCTCAAGGTGCAGCTTGCCGCCGCCCGCGGCAAGCCGGTGCTGCTGGATCTCTACGCCGACTGGTGCGTGGCCTGCAAGGAGTTCGAGCACAAGACCTTCAGCGACCCCGATGTGCAGGCGCGCTTCGGCGAGATGGTGCTGCTGCAGGCGGACGTCACCGCCAACGACGACGCCGACGTGGATCTGCTCAACGGCCTCAACGTGCTGGGATTGCCGACACTCCTCTTCTTCGATCGCGATGGCAACGAGGTGAACGGCCAGCGGGTGACCGGCTTCATGGGGCCTGCCGAATTTCTCGGCCAGCTGGACAAGCTGCGCTAGATGGAGCTTCGGCGTCTGTCAGCGTTTCACCCAGAGCACAGGGGCTGGCTGGAGGAAGTTGTCATGGCAGCCCCAGCCTACAGCTGGCTGACCGAAAGCAAGGGGCCTGCCCCTGCGGATGCCGAAGAGATACTCAAGGTCTGTCCACCGGGGATGGGGCAAGAGGACAAGTTTGTGCTGGCCGTGCTGGAGGGCGAAGAATTGCTTGGCTGCGTCGATCTCATCCGTGGCTATCCCACACCGGATACCGCCTATCTCGGTCTGCTGCTGTTGAAGGAGTGCAGGCAAGGCCGTGGCATCGGCAGCCAAGTCGTCCTACGGCTCATGGAGATGGCGGCAAACTGGGGTTGCACCAACATGCGGCTCGGGGTCATAGAAACCAACCTGCCAGCCCTGCATTTTTGGACCAAGCACGGCTTCCAGCAAGTAGATCGCAAACAGATCGCCGGGTTCAGCGGCGATACCCTGGTCATGACCTGCATCGTTCGCCGTCCCCTTCCCTCGGACCTCCCATAGACTGCTGATTTTTCTGGCTATCCCTTGTATCTGGCCCGTACCGTGGCAAACTTTGCCCCTCCTGTCTCGCATCATCCGGAGTTTTGATGAAAAAGTGGTTCATCCCCCTGCTGGCCCTCTGGCTTTATGGCTGCAACGCAGGTCCCGGTGAAGAGACCATCCAAAGCCAGGTCACCGCCAGGTTGCAGGCGGGCACAGATGCTGACCTGTTCGACATCCGCGACTTCGCCGTGCTCGGCAAGGAGGAGCGGATGGAGGGGGTCTATCTGGTCAAGGTGAGCTACCAGCTCCACTTCAAGCAGGGACTGGATCAGTTGCAGGTGCTGCACGACGAGGATCTCGTCTATGACAGGGCCGGCCCCTTCCAGCAGGAGATGGGGCTGATGGAGCTCGAGCGCAAATATGGCGACTTCGAGGCAGGCCAGGCCCTGGCGCAGGAGACCCAGGTCTGGATGATGAAGACGGAGCAGGGCTGGCGCCTGGCCGAGCCAGACGCGACGCAGCAGGGATAATCCCGAGCCCCCCTCCCCCTAGAGCAGATCCTTCAACCGATACCAGAGCATCCCGAGCGCCAGCAGCGGAGAGCGCAACGCCGGGCCACCCGGGAAGGTCATGTGAGGGACGCGGCTGAAGAGATCGAAGCCCCGGCTCTCCCCCTTGATCGCCTCCGCCACCAGCTTGCCCGCCATGTGGGTGGCATTGAGGCCATGGCCCGAATAGGCCTGGGCATAGAAGACGTTGGGATGCTGCTCGAGGCGGCCTATCTGGGGCAGCCGGTTGGCGCCAATCCCGATCATCCCGCCCCACTGAAACTCGATGGCGGTGCCAGCCAGCTCGGGGAAGACCCGCAGCATCTTGGGCAGCATGAAGGCCTTGATATCGCGGGGATCCCTTCCCGAGTAGTTGCAGGCCCCGCCGAACAGCAGGCGACCGTCCGCCGACAGCCGATAGTAGTCGAGCGCCACATTCTGATCGCACACCGCCATGTTCTGTGGCAGCAAGCGCTGGCGCAGGCGCTTCTCCAGCACCTGGGTGGCGAGAATGTAGGAGCCCGCCGGCAGCACCTTGCCCCCGAGATCGGGCTGGAGGTCGCCCAGGTAAGCGTTGCAGCCGATCACCAGGTAGTCCGCGCTGACCCGGCCGTGGGCCGTGGTCACCTCGACCCGCTCGCCGTAGTCGATGTGGGTCACCCTTGAGTGTTCGAACAGGGAGACCCCGAGACTGGCTGCCGCACGCGCTTCGCCGAGAGCCAGGTTGAGAGGATGCAGGTGACCGGAGCCCATGTCGATCATCCCGCCGATATAGCGATCCGACCCGACCACGGTGTGCATCTCCTCCCGCGCCACCATTTTCAGTGCGTGCCGGTAACCCAGGCTAGCCAGGTGCTCGGCATCCTCCTCGAACCCCTTCAGGTGGCGCGCCTTGGTGGCAAGATCGCAATAGCCCCAGGTGAGATCGCACTCGATATTGAAACGCTCGACCCGCTCGCGCACCAGCTGCACCGCTTCGATCCCCATGAGATCCAGCTCCCGCACGCCCGCTTCGCCAATCCAGCGGGCAAACTGGCTGGTATCGTGGCCGATGCCGCGGATCAGCTGGCCGCCGTTGCGCCCCGACGCTCCCCAACCAATGCGGTTCGCCTCCAGCAGCACCACCTTGTAGCCGGCATCGGCCAGGTTGATGGCGGTGTTGAGGCCGGTGAAACCGCCACCGATGACGCAGACGTCCGCATCCAGCTCACCACTGAGCTCGGGCCACTGCCGATGGTCGTTGCGAGTGGCCGCGTAATAGGAGGCCGTGTGTTCCTGATGTCCCTGTCTTCCTGTCTGCATGCTCAGCATCCTGCCTGGTTGCATTCGTTTACTAAATTAAACGGGTGTCATCGATAATACTCAGCCCCCCATCCCCAATCCAGCCCGTCAGGATCACAGAAATGCAAAAGGCGCCCCGAAGGGCGCCTTTTCATGCAATCAAGGTGCTGCGAATTACAGTACGTCGATGGCGTTCAGGTCGGAGAAGGCCTTCTCCAGACGCGCGATCATGGAAGTCTGACCGGCACGCAGCCATACGCGCGGATCGTAGAACTTCTTGTTCGGCTTGTCGGCACCTTCCGGGTTGCCCAGCTGGCCTTGCAGGTAGGCTTCGTTGGACTTGTAGAAGTTCAGCACGCCTTCCCAGGTCGCCCACTGGGTGTCGGTGTCGATGTTCATCTTCACCACGCCGTAGGAGATGGATTCGCGGATCTCTTCCAGGGTAGAGCCGGAGCCACCGTGGAACACGAAGTCCAGGGACTTGGCAGGCAGACCGAACTTCTCGGAGACGTACTTCTGGGAGTTGTCCAGGATCTTCGGAGTCAGCTTGACGTTACCCGGCTTGTACACACCGTGCACGTTGCCGAAGGAGGCAGCGATGGTGAAGCGCGGGCTGATCTTGGACAGACGCTCGTAGGCGTAGGCCACGTCTTCCGGCTGGGTGTACAGGGAGGATTGGTCCAGGTGGCTGTTGTCCACGCCGTCTTCTTCACCGCCGGTGCAGCCCAGTTCCAGCTCCAGAGTCATGTTCATCTTGGCCATGCGGGTCAGGTACTCGCAGCAGATGTCGATGTTCTCTTCCAGAGACTCTTCGGACAGATCCAGCATGTGGGAGGAGAACAGCGGCTTGCCGGTTTCGGCGAAGTGCTTCTCACCGGCATCCAGCAGACCGTCGATCCACGGCAGCAGCTTCTTGGCGGCGTGGTCGGTGTGCAGGATCACCGGCACACCGTAGGCTTCGGCAACGGCGTGCACGTGCTTGGCACCGGAGATGGCACCCAGGATGGCAGCTTGCTGGCCTTCCAGCTTCAGACCCTTGCCGGCGGTGAACACGGCACCACCGTTGGAGAACTGTACGATAACCGGGGCTTTGACCTTGGCAGCAGCTTCCAGCACGGCGTTCACGGAGTCGGTACCGACGCAGTTGACGGCCGGCAGAGCGAAGCCGTTTTCCTTGGCGATGGCGAACACTTTCTGAACGTCATCACCAGTGATCACGCCGGGTTTTACGAAGTCGAAAATTTTCTTAGACATGTTTAATCGTCCTGTCTCGTATGCCGTTAATAAAAAGTGGGGGGTTCATCATGAACCGGCACAGCGGCCACATGATAAACGAAACGGGAGGCTTTTGCCCCCCGTCCCGGGTCAATTAGGCTTTGGCGCGCTCTTCGAGAATCGCGACAGCCGGCAGTACCTTGCCTTCTACGAACTCCAGGAAGGCGCCGCCGCCGGTGGAGATGTAGGAGACCTTGTCGGCGATGCCGAACTTGTCGATGGCAGCCAGGGTGTCACCACCGCCAGCGATGGAGAAGGCCGGGGAAGCGGCGATGGCTTCGGCGATCACCTTGGTGCCTTCAGCGAACTGGTCGAACTCGAACACGCCGACCGGGCCGTTCCACAGGATGGTCTTGGCGTTCATGATGATGTCGGCCAGGGCCTTGGCGGAATCCGGACCGATGTCGAAGATCATGTCGCCGTCAGTCACGTCGGACACGGACTTGATGGTGGCCGGGGTGGATTCGGAGAATTCGCTACCCACAACCACGTCGGTGGTCACCGGAATGTTGGTTTCGGCAGCCAGCTTCTTGGCGGTGTCGATCAGGTCGTGCTCGCACAGGGACTTGCCGACGTTGTGACCGGCAGCAGCGATGAAGGTGTTGGCGATGCCACCACCGACCACCAGCTGGTCAGCGATCTTGGAGAGGGATTCGAGTACGGTCAGCTTGGTGGAGACCTTGGAGCCACCCACGATGGCAACCATGGGGCGCTCGGGCTTCAGCATGGCTTTGCCCAGGGCTTCCAGTTCACCGGCCAGCAGGGGGCCTGCACAGGCAACCGGCGCGAACTGGGCCACACCGTAGGTGGAGCCTTCGGCACGGTGAGCAGTACCGAACGCATCCATTACAAAGACGTCACACAGGGCGGCGTATTTTTTGGCCAGATCGATGGTGTTCTTCTTCTCGCCTTTGTTGAAACGGCAGTTTTCCAGCACAACCAGCTCACCGGCGGCGACGTCTACGCCATCCAGGTAGTCTTTGGCCAGACGAACCGGGCAGGACAGTGCGTCTTTCAGATAGTTGACAACCGGAGCCAGGGAGAATTCTTCGTTGTATTCACCCTCGGTCGGACGACCCAGGTGGGAGGTGATCATCAGCTTGGCGCCCTTTTCCAGAGCCAGCTTGATGGTCGGCAGAGTCGCAACGATACGTGCATCGGAAGTGACCTTGCCGTCTTTTACCGGCACGTTCAGGTCAGCACGGATCAGAACGCGTTTGCCCGCCAGATCCAGGTCGGTCATCTTGATAACAGACATATTCAGTCCTCTATATATTTTCAGGTAATGTTAAAAAAACAGTAACCTTGCGCCCGGTGCAGACTTTCAGCCTGCGGCCATCATGGCCCGGGTGGTATCCAGCATGCGGTTGGCGAAGCCCCATTCGTTATCGCACCACATCAACATCTTGACGAGGTTGGCATCGCTGACCCGGGTCTGGGTACCATCAATGATGCAGGAGTGTGCATCATGATTAAAGTCTACGGAGACCAGTGGCTCTTCCGTGTAGTCCAGAATACCGTGTAATGTACCTCTGGATGCCCGTTGCAGGGCTTGATTTACGTCACTAACTGTCACTTTTTTACGAACAGTAATGCTCAGATCCATGGCGGTTACATTGATGGTGGGTACCCGCACCGCGATCGCCTCGAACTTGCCGGCGAAGTGGGGAAGGATACGTTCCAACCCCTTTGCCAGCTTGGTGTCCACCGGGATGATGGACTGGCTGGCTGCCCGGGTTCTGCGCAAGTCGCCGTGATAGGCATCGATGACTTGCTGATCGTGCATGGCCGAATGAATTGTCGTAATAGTACCACAATTTATCTCGAATTCTCGATGCAATGTTTCGATGACGGGGACCACGCAGTTGGTGGTGCAGGAGGCGTTGGAGACGATCCGCTCCCGCCCGGTCAGCACCTGGTGGTTGACCCCGTAGACGATGGTGGCGTCCACATCCGCGTCCGCCGGATGGGAGAAGAGCACCTTGCCCGCTCCCGCCCCCAGATGCAGCTCGGCATCGGCCCGGGAGCCAAACACCCCGGTGCAGTCCAGCACCACGTCCACCCCCAGCGCCCGCCACGGCAAGTTCGACGGATCCCGCTCGGCAAACAGGGCGATGAGATCCTCCCCCACCTGCATGCTGTTGCCCGCCAGCTGCACCGGATAGCGGAACCGGCCGTGACTGGTGTCGAAGCGGGTCAGGTGCACCATGGCCTCGGGGGCCGCCAGCTCGTTGATGGCCACTATCTTGATGGTCTTGTCGCGGCCGCTCTCGTAGAGGGCCCGCAGCACGTTGCGGCCGATGCGGCCATAGCCGTTGATGGCAATCTTGATCATGGAAACGTTGTGTCCTTAGCTGCGACAAAGGGATGGGAGGAAGGGGCGACTCACGAGAGCAGTGCCTCGCGAAAGACGCCGCGGGCCAGCAGTGCGGCACCGAATACACCGGCGCTGTCCCCCAGGGCCGGCGCTATCATGGGGGTGGCGAAGCGGGGGTTGAACAGGAAGGGCAATACCGTTTCGCGCCCGGCGCGATAGAGGCTCTGCACATTGCCCACGCCGCCACCGATGACGATGACGTCCGGATCGAGAATATTGATCACGTTGGCGAGGGCCTGGCCGAACAGCAGGTGCAACCTGTCCATGGTGAGCCTGGCGACATGATCATGGGCACTGGCCGCAGCAATCTGGGCGAGCGAGAGGCGGCGTTTGGTCCTGGCCTCGTACCAGGCCTCCAGCGCCGGGCCGCTGATGAGGGTTTCGACGCAGCCGCGCTTGCCGCAGTAGCACTCTGGCCCCTCCGGCAACAGGACGTTGTGCCCCCACTCCCCGGCGATGCCGTGGTGACCGTTGAGGATCTGGCCGTTGATGACGATGCCGGCCCCGACCCCGGTGCCCATGATGATGCCAAACACCACTTTTGCATCGGGATGCTGCTGGCGCACCGCCCCCAGATGGGTTTCCGCCAGGGCGAAACAGTTGGCGTCGTTGGCGATGAGCACGGGGACGCCCAGCCTGCGCTCCAGATCTTCCTTGAGCGGCTTGCCGTTGAACTCGGTGGTGTTGCTGTTTTTCAGCAGCCCGGTCTGGGGGTCCCGGGCCCCCGGCGTCCCCATGCCGATGAGTGCAGGACGCTGACCGAGTTTGGCGGCACACTCGTCCACCAGTTTGGCGATCTGGCCCAGCATGTGCTGGTAGCCGCCGTGCCGTTCAGTGGGAATGCGGTGGCGCAGCAGCACCTCGTCGCCATCGAGCACCACGCACTCGCACTTGGTCCCGCCAAGGTCGATGCCCCAATCCCACGCCCGCTTCTCCATCCAGCCTCCTGCCCCTCAACGACCCCATCCCGGCCACGACTGCCAACATGGGGGTGCAGTGTAACCCGAGCCGCGACCAGGATGTAGCCCCCTGTGTCACGGACAGCAAAACGGGGCCCGCAGGCCCCGTTCATCACGCTGTTTGCCGCGCTCAGCGACCGTGGTACCGGGCGGAGAGCTCATGCACCGCGTTGACGAACACGCCAGCGTGTTCCGGGTCCACATCCTGATGGATGCCGTGCCCCAGGTTGAAGACATGGCCGTTGCCATGACCGAAACCGGCCAGAATGGTGGCGACCTCTTCGCGGATCCGCTCCGGGGTGGCGTAGAGCATGGAGGGGTCCATGTTGCCCTGCAGCGCCACCTTGTCGCCGACCCGGCGTTTGGCGTCCGCGATGTCGGTGGTCCAGTCCAGCCCCAACGCATCGCAGCCGGTGGCGGCGATCTGCTCCAGCCACTGGCCGCCGTTCTTGGTGAACAGGGTGACCGGCACACGGCGACCCTCATGTTCACGGATCAGGCCATCGACGATCTTGTGCATGTACTGCAGGGAGAAATCGCGGTAATCCCGCGGGGTGAGCACGCCGCCCCAGGTATCGAACACCATGACCGCCTGGGCACCCGCCCTGATCTGGGCGTTGAGATAGCTAATCACGCTGTCCGCCAGCTTGTCGAGCAGCAGGTGCAGGGTCTGCGGCTCTGCATACATCATCTGCTTGATCTTGGTGAACGCCTTGGAGCTGCCCCCCTCCACCATGTAGGTGGCCAGGGTCCAGGGGCTGCCGGAGAAGCCGATGAGCGGCACGTCGCCCTTGAGCTCGCGGCGGATGGTGCGCACCGCATTCATCACGTAGCCGAGCTCGTCTTCCGGATCCGGGATGGGCAGGGCCTGCACGGCGGCCATGGAGGTGATCGGGCGCTCGAAGCGCGGGCCTTCCCCGTGCTCGAAGTAGAGGCCCAGCCCCATGGCATCGGGCACGGTCAGGATGTCGGAGAAGAGAATGGCGGCATCGAGTGGATAGCGGCGCAGGGGCTGCAAGGTGACTTCACAGGCCAGCTCGGCGTTGCGACACAGGGACATGAAATCCCCCGCAACGGCGCGGGTCGCCTTGTATTCCGGCAGATAACGGCCAGCCTGACGCATCATCCATACCGGGGTCATGTCCACTTCCTGGCGCAGCAGGGCACGCAGGTATCGATCGTTCTTCAGCTCTTTCATCCCAGTTCCTGAGTCATGTCACGCATAAAATGGCGGACATGATACCACTTTGTGCAAGGCTGAGGGCGACCCTGACGCCGCACATCGCCGCAGGAGTGCAAAGATGTGAGGGGGCGCATACAAGCGCCCCCGTTTTCCCTCAACGCGCCTCGGCGAGGCACTGTTCGATGAGCCGACGCGCTATGGTGCCATGAGGGGGCAAGCGCGGCAGCCGGTCAGCCTCAAAAAAGCCTGCCGCCACCAGTTCGTCATCCTGCACCCGGATCTCGCCGCTCTCGTAGTCGGCGGTGAAGCCCATCATCAGGCTGTGGGGGAAGGGCCAGGGCTGGCTCGCCACGTAACGCACATTGGTCACCCGGATGCCGCTCTCCTCGAACACCTCCCGCGCCACGCACTGCTCCAGATTCTCCCCTGCCTCCACGAAGCCGGCCAGCACGGTATACATGGGATCATCCGCCTGATAGTGACGGCGGTGGGCTGCCAGCAAGATGGCCGGCCCCTTGCGCACAGCGACGATGATGCAGGGGGAGATGCGCGGATAGACGACATGGCCATGATGACACCCCTGGGCCCACTCCCCTTCCCTCGGGGTCATGGGGGCGCCGCACTCACCGCAGAAACGATGGGTTCGGCGAAAAGTGGCGAGCTGCCAGGCCCGTCCTGCGAGGCGAAAGCCCTCTTCGTCCCCCGCCACCATGAGCTGGCGCAGCGGGGCCATGGCCCCGGTCTCCGCCTCCGCCCCCAGATCCAGCAGATGGCAAGGCAGGCCGTCCCACTCGTCGAAGCGCTCGAAGGGGGCTGTGTGCAGATGGGTGGGCAAAACGGCGCGGGCCCCTTGTGGAATACGCCCCTGTTCATCCAGCAGGACGAGGTGATCGCCCCCCAGCACGAACCAGAAGGCCTGTTCAGTTGATGACATATGATGAAGGCTCTTGTTGAGAATGCGCGCGGCACAGGATCGTTCGCCTCATCTTACGAGCGGGAAGGGCCGATGGCGACCCCCGACATGGCCCTCTTCTCGCCAGACACACCATGAAAAAAGGCCGCCTCTGGCGACCTTTCATCCTGTTGACCGCCGGGGCGATCAGTTCATCCAGCGCTCGCTGCTCTTGCGACGGCGCGGGAGCATGGGCAGGAGGATCCCGAGCAGGATGCCGCCCCCCACCATGGCACCACCGCGGATGAACCAGTCCATCTGCATGTCGTGCTCACGGTTGTCATAGCTCTGGGTCAGGGCGTCGTTCTGTTCCTTGAGGCTGCTCATCTCGGCGCTCTGGCTGTCCAGACGGGCTTTGAGGCTGGCGATCTCCTTGCTCTGCTCGGCGATCTTGCCATCCTTCTCGGCGAAGCGTTTCTCGTTGTCGCCATTGAGGTTCAGCAGACGGACCTTGGCTTCGTCCAGCTCTTTCTGAACCTGGGGAAGGCGTTCACGCAGGCTGATCTCTCCCTGCAGCTCGCTGTTCTTGATCCAGCCCTCGCGGCCACGACCGTCCACCACCTGGGTGAATCCGGCCTCCTGGTTCACCGCCTTGACCTCCAGCGGCTCACCGGCCTTGACGCTGCCGAGGATCCGGTACTGGGTACCCGGACCGTTGTGGATATAGGTAAAGATGTTGTCTGAAACATAGCGGGTATCGGCCAGTGCCTGTTGGGCACACAAGCAGATCAGGATCCCGAGAAGGGCGCGCATGGTCGATCGATTCTCTTCGTTGGATTAGGTTGCAGGCCGAATGTTAAGCCGCCTGCGGGTCAAAGGACAAGCAAAGAAAAGCGCCATCTCCCCGAGTGAGAGCTGTCTCGCAGCGCCGCCGGTTTACGACGCGACCATTCCAGACGTCGTACCTACTTCTGTTTCAGCGCCTGCACCTCGGCGCGCAGGGCCTTGAGCTCTTTGAGCAGTTGCGCCTGCTGTTCGCTCTGTTGGCGTCGCCACACCGCGGTGTCGTCGTTGGTCTTGCCGGGATGGACGAACAGGCTGGCCATGAAGCCGCTGAGGGCGCCAAACAACCCCACACCAAAGAGGATCAGCAGGCTGGCGACGAAGCGCCCCTCCTCCGTCTTGGGCACCAGATCCCCGTACCCCACGGTAGAGAGGGTCACCAGCGTCCACCAGAAGGCATCGTAAGGAGTCTGGATCTGGCTGCCGGGTTGCCCCGTTTCCAGCCAGTACATGACGCCGGAGCCGACCCCCAGCAACAGGAAGAAGAGGAAGAGAATGCCGGAGAGGGTGGTTTCGTTGCGTTCACGACGGAACATGGCCAGCAGATCCGGTCTGTCCCGGAGCAACTGGTAGACCCGCCACAGCTGGATGAGCCGCGCCCAGCGCAGTTGTTCCACCATGGGCAGGCTGCCGGGCAGATAGAACCAGTTGCTCTTGAAGAAAGCGATCCTGTCGGAGGCGCGCGCCCAGCCATAGGCGAAGTGAGCGAGGAAGAAGTAGCAGATCAGACTGTCGACATCATAAAAGAGCTGCAAAGTCTGGGGGCTCAGTTCACCGTGCCCCAGCCAGCGAGCAGCCACCAGGCAGACCGAAATCACGGAGAGAAACCCCATCAGCAGATCCATGGTACGCAAATGAGTTAAGTGATGTCGCATACATTTTCCAACTTTAAGCACGGTGCAAATTAATAAAAAGGAAGATAATGCCGATAGCTATGACGGCAAAGGAATAATGGACGTTGAAAGGAGAAAAATTATGCAGTTGAACCCGCTGGAGAGGCGCATGAGCAACATCCGACTGGTGCCCAAGGTGGTGCTGCTCATGGTGTTCAGCACCCTGCTGCTGCTGGCCAAACTCTGGTTCGATGCCAGCAACCTGGAAGCGACCCTGCTCAGCGAGGGCATTGATGCCGCCATGGCCAACACCATCGCCGATCGCCTGCTCTGGACCGGGCTGGTGGAGACGGCGCTCATGGGGGTCGTCTTCGTGGTGCTGCTGCTCACCGGCTCCCGCCTCATGGTCAAGCAGGTCCACTACCTGGTGGGGCTGCTGGAGCGTTTCGCCAACAAGGATCTCAGCCACAGCGTGCTGCTCAAGTCCCGGGACGAGTTCGGCGACATCGCCAAGGCGGTGGCCCACTCCCAGGAGAACCTCAAGGAGGTGTTCGGGACCCAGCGTGCCGCCTGCAAGGAGCTCAACGAGATCGCCTCCCAGGTGACTCTCTGTATGGATGAGGCGAACGAGGCCATCAACGAGGAGTTCACCCAGATTGAGCAGCTTGCCAGCGCCATGAGCCAGATGGTCGGTGCCATTCGAGAAGTGGCCAACCACGCGGAGCAGGCGTCCCACGCCACCGCCGAAACCAGCCAGCTGGCCGAGGAGGGCAGCCGCTGCGTGGCGGCTACCGTCAACACCATCGACACTCTCTCCGGCAACATCCAGCGCTCCTCCACCGTGGTCAACGAAGTGGAGCACGGGGTCGATCGCATCGGCTCCGTGGTGGACACCATCCGCAGCATCTCCGAGCAGACCAACCTGCTGGCCCTGAACGCCGCCATCGAGGCCGCCCGCGCCGGTGAGGCGGGTCGCGGTTTTGCCGTGGTCGCCTCCGAGGTGCGCGAACTCGCGAACCGTGCCCAGGCGGCCACCGTCGAGATCCAGAAGATGATCGAGCAGCTTCAGGGCAACGCCCGCCAGGCCGTCGGCCTGATGGCCGAGAGCGTGCAGCAGGCGGACAAGGGGGTGGAGCAGGTGACCCAGGCAGGTACCCAGCTCGACACCATAGTGCAGCGGGTGCAGGGAGTGGCCGACATGAACCGCCAGATCGCCGCCGCCTCCGAGCAGCAGAGCTCGGTGGCCGAGGAGATGAATGCCAACCTGGAGCAGGTCAAACAGGTGGTGGAAGGCTCCGTCGTGGTGCTGCGGGAGCTGAAAGATGCCTCCGAACTGGTGGAACACCACAGCCAGACGCTGGACAGCCATATCCAGGCCTTCAAGCTGGCCTGATGCTGGCGCCCATCGTCAAACCTTCAGGCTGGCCTGAGGTCGTGATTTGAGTACACTGGAAGGCCCCCTTAGGGGCCTTTCTTTTTTCATCACGGCAAGGAGCCAGGATGCAGACCACAGAACGTGCGCTTGAGATAAGCGACGACAAGGGGCGCCTCGACGTCCCGCTCATTCACCGTTTCCTCAGTGAAGAGGCCTACTGGTGCCTCGGCATTCCCCTCGCCACCCTGCAGCGGGCCATCAACCACTCCCTGTGCTTCGGAGCCTATCTCGACGGCCAGCAGGTCGCCTTCGCCCGGGTCATCACCGACAAGGCCACCTTCGGTTATCTCGCCGACGTCTTCGTGCTGCCCGAACATCGCGGGCGCGGCCACAGCAAGGCCCTGGTGGCAGCCATCCTCGCCCACCCGGAGCTGCAAGGGCTGCGCCGTCTCTCTCTCGCCACCTCCGATGCCCACGGCCTCTACGCCGGCTTCGGTTTTGTTCCGCCGAGAAGCCCCGGCAGCCTGATGGAAATCTACGACCCCGAGATCTACCGGCGTCCCTGAGCCCGGCCGATCGCCAGATCCGTCGCCGGATCACCTTCCGGGCAGCGGCGCTGTGACGCCAGCGCCCGGGAGTGCTAGATTGGCAGCCGGCATTTCACTCTCCCTGCAGACTCGTCAACCACAAGGATGGCAACCGTGGCCCAGCACTCTCCCTCTTTCTCCGCCTTCTCTCCCTTGTTGCAGGAGCAGGCCCTGCGCCACTGGCAGCGGCTGCTCGCCCTGGCGCCCCAGTATGACGCACTGCCCGAGCCCACCCGCCAGACCCTGCTGACCCTGCTCGGCCTCTCCGACTTTGTCGCTGACTCCCTCATCAAGCAACCGGGGCTGCTGGCCGAGACCTTGGCATCGGACGCACTGACCCGGGCCGAGCGCTGGCCCGCCTATGAACCTGAACTCGCAGCCCTGCTCGCCGAGGTCGCGGACGAGGAGGCGCTCAAGCGCATCCTGCGCCAGTTCCGCCGCAGCCGCATGCTGGTGATAGCCTGGCGCGAGCTGCTCGGGGAGTCCGAGGTCGAAGAGAGCTTCATCCATCTCACCAAGCTGGCGGATGCCCTCATCTGTGGAGCCCGCGACTGGCTCTACGCCAAACAGTGCAGCGAGCTGGGCACCCCCATGGACGGCGATGGCAACCCCCAGCCGCTGCTCATCCTCGGGATGGGCAAGCTCGGCGGCGGCGAGCTCAACTTCTCCTCGGACATCGACCTTATCTTCACCTTCCCCGAGAACGGCTACACCGTTGGCGGGCGGCGGGAGCTCGCCAACCAGCAGTTCTTCATCAAGCTGGGGCAGCGTCTCATCAACGCCCTCCACCAGCCCACCCAGGATGGTCAGGTGTTCCGGGTCGACATGCGGCTGCGCCCCTTTGGCGATGCGGGGCCGCTCGCCATCTCCTTCGCCGCCATGGAGGACTACTACCAGCATCACGGCCGCAACTGGGAGCGCTACGCCATGGTCAAGGCACGGGTGCTGGGCCCCCAGTGCGAACACGCCATGGCCCTGACCGAACTGCTGCGCCCCTTCGTGTTCCGCCGCTATATCGACTTCGGCGTCATCGACGGCCTGCGCCAGATGAAGGCGATGATCGCCGCCGAGGTGCGCCGCAAGGGACTGGAGGGCAACATCAAGCTGGGGGCCGGGGGCATTCGCGAGGTGGAGTTCATCGCCCAGGCGCTGCAACTCATCCGTGGCGGGCGCGAGCCCGCCCTGCGGGTACGCCACCTGCCCGAGGCGCTGGCCGCCATCGCCCAGGGGGGTGCCCTGGAGGGGAGCCAGTGCGAACGCCTGCTCACCGCCTATCGCTTCCTGCGCCGGGTGGAAAACATCTTGCAGGAGATCGGCGATCAGCAGACCCAGACCCTGCCCACCGAGGAGCGGGATCGCCAGCGGCTCATCGCCACCCTCGGCTTTACCGACTGGGACGCCTTCATGGCCCACCTCGATGAGGAGATGGCCGCCGTCCATCAGGAGTTCGTCGCCGTGGTGGGGGAAGAGAAGGAGGCCCCCGCCCACCTGGAACAGCTCTGGCTCGATCTCTGGCGCACCGAGCTCGACGCCGCCGAGCTGGAAAAACTGCTGACCACGCAGGGAGTGGTGGAGCCCGCCCCCCTCTGCGCCGCTCTGCTGCGTTTCAAGGAGGAGTACAAGCGCCGTCAGGTAGGGCCCCAGGGGCGCATCGCCCTGGACTGGCTGATGCCGGAGCTGCTGCGGCTGGTGGTGGCGAGCCGCGAGCCCGCCCGCCTGTTCGAGCGGGTCTGCACCCTGCTGACCCGCATCTTCACCCGCAGCGCCTATCTGCAACTGCTGGCGGAAAACCCCGCCGCCCTGCGCCAGCTGGTGCGCCTGTGTGACGAGAGCAACCTGGTGAGCGAGCAGCTGGCCCGCTACCCCATCCTGCTGGACGAGCTGCTGGATCCCCAGCACCTCTACCACCCCACCCCGCTGGATCAGTACAAGCCCCAGCTGCGCCAGTTCCTGCTGCGCATCCCCGAGGAGGACGTGGAGCAGCAGATGGAGGCGCTGCGCCAGTTCAAGCAGGTGCAGCTCCTGCGCATCGTCGCCGCCGACATCGCCGGCGCCCTGCCGCT
This sequence comes from Aeromonas sp. R2-1, assembly GCF_040908425.1. Taxonomy (NCBI): domain Bacteria; kingdom Pseudomonadati; phylum Pseudomonadota; class Gammaproteobacteria; order Aeromonadales; family Aeromonadaceae; genus Aeromonas; species Aeromonas sp. R2-1. The sequence goes on along the minus strand of NZ_JBFODR010000055.1, from coordinate 164,491 downwards.
GATGAAGGTGAGCGACCACCTCACCTGGCTGGCGGAGGCGATCACCGAGGAGGTGGTCAATCAGGCGTGGGCCCAGATGAGCGAACGCTACGGGGTGCCGCCCGAGGTGGCGGTGAGCGGCCAGCGCGGCTTTGCGGTGGTGGCCTACGGCAAGCTGGGGGGCATCGAACTCGGCTACGGCTCGGATCTCGATCTGGTGTTCCTGCACGGCGGCGACCCCAATAGTTACACCGATGGCCGCAAGCCCATCGACAGCCGCCAGTTCTACCTGCGCCTGGCCCAGCGGATCCTGCATCTGTTCAGCACCCGCACTCCGTCCGGCATCCTCTACGAGATCGACATGCGGCTGCGCCCCTCCGGCGACTCAGGCCTGCTGGTCTCATCGCTGTCGGCCTATGAGCAGTACCAGCAGCAGGAAGCCTGGACCTGGGAGCATCAGGCTCTGGTGCGAGCCCGTCCCATCTATGGCGATGATGCCGTGGTCGCCGAATTTGCCCGCATCCGCCGCGACGTGCTGGCCAAGGAGCGGGATCTGCCCACCCTGGCCCGCGAAGTGCGGGAGATGCGCCAGAAGATGCGGGATCACCTGCTCAAGGCGGGAGAGGGAGAGTTCGATCTCAAGCAGTCCCCCGGTGGCATGGTGGACATCGAGTTCATCGCCCAGTACCTGGTGCTGGCCCATGCCTGCGGTGAGCCGGACGCCCTCACCCGCTGGTCAGACAATGTGCGCATCTTCGATGAGTGCGTGATGGCGGGAGTGCTCACACTGGAGCAGGCAGAGGGGCTCAAGCAGGCCTATCTGGAGATCCGCAACCTCGGCCATCGCCTCAACCTCTCGGAGATCTCCCGCAAGGTGGGGGACGATCAGTTGCCGCGAGAGCGGGGCCATGTGCTGGCGGTCTGGCAACAGCTGCTGGGAGAATAAACAGAAGGGGCGCCATGGCGCCCCTTCTCGTTGACGAAAGGCTTGTTGAAGATGACCTAGCGCCCGCCTGCCACATCGATAAAGGTGCCGGTGGCATAGGAGGCCTCGTCCGACAGCAGCCAGGCGATGGCGGCCGCCACCTCACGGGGTTCGCCGCCCCGTTGCAGCGGAATGGCCCCCTTGATCCTGTCCACCCGGCCGGGCTCGCCGCCGTCGGCATGCATGTCGGTGTAGATGAAACCCGGGCGCACCCCGTTGACCCGGATCCCCTGAGCCGCCAGCTCCAGCGACAGCCCCTTGGTCAGCACGTCGACGGCCCCCTTGGCGGCGGCATAATCCACGTACTCCCCGGGGGAGCCCAGCCTGGCAGCGGCGGAAGAGACGTTGACGATGGCGCCCCCCGCCGTCATGCGGCGCACCGCCTCGCGGCAGCAGAGAAAGCAGCTGGTGACATTGGTGGTCAGGGTCTGGTTGATGCGCTCGGCGCTCATCTCCAGCACCCGCATCTGGGGCTGCAACCTGCCGGCGTTGTTCACCAGATGAGTGACGGGGCCGAGCCGCGCGTCCATCTCCCCGAACAGGCGCACCACCTCGGCCTCCACGCTGACATCGGCCTGCACCGCGATGCACTCGACCGGATGGGTGGCCAGGATCTCGGCCACCACCGCCTCGGCGGACGCCCTGTCCTGACGATAGTTGAGACAGAGATGGTAACCCTGCGCCGCCAGATAGCGGGCTGTCGCGGCCCCGATACCTCTGCCACCGCCGGTGATCAGCACCCGTTTGTTCATGAACCCTCCTGGCTCCCGGTTTCGAAGACTGTTTCGCATAGTACCTCATGTTGCCGACCACACCTCGTTCCGTAACGCCCGGCACCACAGCAAAGAGCCCGCACGGGGCGGGCTCTTGATGACAACAACGGGAGGCTGGCTATTTGAACAGGCCCTTGAGCAGCTGGTCCGCCACCCCCTTCACCCCTTCGTTGTCGGCCTTGTCACCCAGCAGCTTCTTGAGACCGCGCTCGGCCTCCTTGCGGGCCTTCTCCTCTAGCACCTTGTTGTTGCTGAGCAGCTCCTTCACGTCAAGCTTGTAGCTCGGCGCCTGCCAGTGGCCGCCGATGCGCACCGGTATGGTGATGTCCTTGAGCTCGTCCACCGTCTTGCCCCCCTGCCCCTTGCTGCTCTCCACCACGGAGGTGAGGAACAGGAAGTCGAGGGTCTCCGGCACCAGAGCAGTCTGGCCCTGCCCCTTCACTCGCAGGGCGGGGGCAAAGAGCTGGATGTCGTCGCTCCTGGCAATCCCGTTGGCAATCTGGAAGCTGGCGGTGAGGGCGCTGAAATCGGTCTTGCGCACCTCCTTCACCTGATCCGCCCCCTTGCCGGTCAGGGTGGCCCGCGCCTCACGGATCATCTCCGCCAGGTTGATGCCGTGCAGGGCGCCATCGTTCAACTTGAGCTTCACCTGGCCCTGCATCCGGCTGCGCAGCGCCTGCTCGGAAAGACCGCTACCCTGCACCTCGACCTCCAGATCCCCCTTGCCTTCCAGCAGGTCGGTCTGGGCCAGGGTCTGCAGCAGGGGCCGCACATCGACCCCCTGCACCCGCTTGTGCACCTGATAGCGGGCCGGCTGCTGACGGGCATCGAGCACGCCGCTGGCGGTCACCTGGCCGCCGGCCACCCCGGCACTGAACTGCTTGAGGGTGAGCTGACCACCGGCCAGGGCCAGTTGCAGATCGACGGCGCTCAGATCCAGCCCCTTGAGGCGCAGGCTGCCCAGTTGCAGGCGGCCAGCCAGGTCCACCGCCTTGAGGGCGGTCAGATCAGGCTCTACCGTGGAGAGCGCCCTGTTGGCAGGCGCCGCAGCCTGCTCCTTTGCTCCGGCCGGTGCAGCCGCTCCCGAGGTGGCGGCCACAGGTGCAGCCTTGGCCGGTTGACCGAGCCAGGCGTCGAGATCGAGCTTGTCCCCCTTGAGGTCAAAGTCCACTTTGGGTACGGCCCCCAGACGAACGGCGCCGCTGCCGCTCAGCAGGGTATCGTCCGCTCCCAGCACCAGGTTGCTGAGGGCGACGCTCTGCTTGTCGAGCTCCGCGCGGGCAAAGCCAGCGAGCTTGAGCTGCATCTGCGGGCGCGGCAGGGCATCACCGCTCAGCTTGGCGGCCAGCACGGCATCCGATATCTCCAGCAGTTGCCGGTTTTCATCGAGGCGCGCCTTGAGGGTCCCCTCCAGCGTACCGGCCAGGGTCGGCTTGTCTGCCGCCCCCTGTGCCCCGCTGAGGCTAAGGCTCAGACTGCTCCACTCCCCCAATGCCAGCCGATCGGCCTTGAGGGAGAAAGCATCCAGCCGCTGGGTCGGTTCGCTCAGGCTCCCCGCCAGTGCGACATCTTTCAGCTCGCTGCGGCTGGCATCGGACGCCAGCTTGAGCTGGGCCGACCCTTTGAGATCAAACGCCAGATCCCCCTGTGCCCCCTTGGCCGCCAGGGTCACCGGTACCCACTCCCCCGGGGTCAACTGCCCCAGATCGAGATCCAGCCTGTCGAGCCGGGAGACGGTACCGCTGCGGTCGTCCCGCACCAAGGCGCTGGCATCCACCAGCGCGATGCCTTGCAGGCTGATCTGCCAGGGCTGTTTGTCACTGGCGGCTGGGGGCGTCGTTGCGGCGGGCTCGGAGGTCGTCGCCTCCCCCTTGGGGTCGGCGGAGGCCTTGAGCAGATCCCTCAGGTTGGAACTGCCGTCAGCCTTGGTCTGGATAAAGAGATGGGCGCCGCTCAGGGTCACCTTGCCGATCTCAAGCCGGTGGGAGAGCAGCGGCAGCAAGCCTACCGAGGCCTCACCCTGCTCGAATCGCACCAGGTCGGGCTCGGCGAAACCGGCGGGGTTGCGCAGCGCCACCTGCTCGAGGGAGAGGCCGAGGCTCGGCCAGAAACGCCAGCCGATATCCCCTTGTATCACCAGCTCGCGGCCGGTGCTCTTGCGCACCTGCTCCGCCAGCTGGGGCTTGAACTGGTTGGGATCGATGAGAGACACCAGGGCGGCGATGGCCACCACGGCCGCCAGCGCCAACCCCAGCAGGATGTAGATGATCTTCTTCACGATGGACTCCTTGAATGCGGATCTTGTGGCTGACTATACCACCGGGGGGATGACAGATGGGGCCCGTCTGCCAAAAGGGGCCAGCGGCGAGACAGGGATAGTCGCAGGCCCACGTTCAAACGCGCGGCAATAAAAAGGGCCCCGCAGGGCCCTGATGATAGTGGATGGCTGGCGCCCGCCTCGCCCGGATCAAGGCTGACGCGGCAACTGCTGATAGCCCATCTCGTACAGGGTGAAGGCATAGATGTCCGCACTCTGCTCGATAAGCTTGGCCACCGGCGTGCCCGCCCCGTGCCCGGCATTGGTCTCGATGCGGATGAGCTGGGGATGGGGGCCGGCATTGTCGGCCTGCAGGGTGGCGGCAAACTTGAAGGAGTGGGCCGGCACCACCCGATCGTCGTGATCCGCCGTGGTCACCAGGGTCGAGGGGTAGCTGACCCCGGCCCGGACGTTGTGCAGCGGCGAGTAGCCCTTCAGGTAGTCGAACATCGCCTCGCTGTCGGCGCTGGTGCCATAGTCATAGGCCCAGCCCGCCCCGGCGGTGAAGGTGTGGTAGCGCAGCATGTCGAGCACCCCCACCGCCGGCAGGGCGACCCGCATCAGATCAGGCCGCTGGGTCATCACGGCCCCCACCAGCAGACCGCCGTTGGAGCCACCGCGGATCGCCAGCCGATCGGTGCGGGTGTAGCCCTCGGCTTTGAGGTACTCGGCCGCCGCGATGAAGTCGTCGAACACGTTCTGCTTGTTCATCCTGGTGCCCGCCAGATGCCAGGCCTGGCCGTACTCGCCGCCCCCGCGCAGGTTGGCCACCGCATAGACGCCCCCCAGATCCAGCCAGTTGGCCACCGACACGCTGAAGCTCGGGGTCAGGCTCACGTCGAAACCGCCGTAGCCGTAGAGGATGGTCGGGTTGCTGCCATCAAGCTTGAGCCCCTTGCGGTAGCTGATGATGAGCGGCACCCGGGTGCCGTCCTTGCTCTGGTAGAAGCGCTGCTCGGAGATGTAATCCTCCGGTTTGAACGGCGCCGCCGAGGCGCGATAGAGGCTGATGGCGCCGCTCTTTGGCTCGAACTGGTAAAGAGTGGGCGGCTGGGCATAGTGCTCGAAGCCGAAGTAGAGGGCGGGGTCGTCGTGCTTGCCGTTGAAGCCACTGACGCTGCCAAGGCCGGGCAGCGCCACCTCGCGCACCCGCTTGCCTTCGTAGTCGAACTGCTCGACCCGGGCGGTGGCATCCACCATGTACTCGGCAAACAGATAGCCGCTGCCGCTGTGTACCGTCAGCACCTGCTGACGCTCGGGGATGAGATCCCGCCAGTGGGCCGGCCCCGGGTTGGCAGCATCCACCGTCACCAGCCGGCCGTTGGGGGCGTCCCGATTGGTCAGCAGGTAAAGGGTGCCGCCCTGGTTGTCCACCAGGCTCACGTCCGCATCCAGATCCCCCTGCACCGTCAGCAGCGGCGCGTTCTCCTGGCTCAGATCCTTCACATAGAGGCGGTTGCCGGAGGTGGAGTTCGCCGCCGAGATGAGCAGGAAGCGGTCATCTTCGGTGACGGTCGCCCCCACGTAGCGGTGGTGCTGGGCCGGGATGGCGCCGAACACCAGCCGGTCATCCTCCTGCGCCGTGCCGAGCCGGTGGAAATAGACCTTGTGCTGATCGGTCCTGGCCGACAGCTCGCTGCCATCCGGCTTGTCGTAGCTCGAGTAGAAGAAGCCCTCGTTGCCGAGCCAGCTGATACCGCTGAACTTCACGTCCTTGAGGGGCGCCTCCAGCGGCTGCTTGCTCTGTACGTCCATCAGGTGGATCTCGCGCCAGTCGCTGCCGGCCAGCGACAAGGAGTAGGCCAGGATGCGGCCATCGCGGGAGAAGCTCAGCTGATCCAGCGCCGTGGTGCCGTCGGGGCTGAGGGTATTGGGATCGAGGAACACCTCGGCCGGCTTGCCCTCCAGCTGGCGCCACAGCACGTTCTGGTTCTGCAGACCGTCGTTCTTGAAGAAGTAGTGGTAGCGCCCCTCGCGAAACGGTGCCCCCTCCTTGGCGTAGTTCCAGGAGGCGGCCAGCTTCTCCTTGATGGCGGCGCGATACGGGATCTGCGCCAGGTAACCCTGAGTCACGGCGTTCTGGGCCTTGACCCAGGCCTCGGTTTCGGGGCTGCGATCATCCTCCAGCCAGCGATAGGGGTCGGCCACGGCCTGGCCGAAGTAGTGATCCACCTGCTCACCCTGGCGGGTGACGGGGTAGTGAAGGCGCGTATTCCCTGACATGGCATCCTCTCTGGTTGGCTGGCCGCTGCACGCACAGAGCAGTGACAGGGCCAGCAGGCTGACAATGGCTCGCATCGAGGCGGCTCCCTGCAGTTTGAGTGAGCGGGCAGGTTAACAAAGCGCGCCGGATGGCCCAACCCCCCGACCGGTGGCAGAGGGTGGCCCGTCGGCACGGGGGAGCCATATGAATTTTTTCGCTTAAGTTTGCCGCTTTATTTTGTTTGTTATCCGGCCCCTGGGTCACAGGATGGAATAAGACACCAGCCAACGTGAGCCATTCAGGATAAAGCATGCCGTACAGCTACCTATCACATCTGCGTTGCAGCAAAACCGGCGAGATAGTGGATGCCGATCAGCCCCAGCAGTTGAGCCCGGTCGGTGCCCCCTTGCTGGCCAGCTACGACCTCGAGGCCCTGAAACAGGCCTGGCACCCGGCCGCTCTGCTGGGCCGCCCCGCCAGCCTGTGGCGCTACCACGAGCTGCTGCCGGTGCGCGACCCCGCCCAGGTGATCACCCTGGGGGAAGGCTTCACCCCTCTGCTGCCCCTGCCCACTTTCGGCAAGCAGATCGGCATTCCGGATCTCTGGATGAAGGATGAGAGCATCATCCCCACCGGTTCTTTCAAGGCCCGCGGCGCCGCGGTCGGCGTCTCCCGCGCCCGGGAACTCGGCGTCACCCACTTCGCCATGCCCACCAACGGCAACGCCGGGGCCGCCTGGGCGCTTTACGGCGCCCGCGCCGGGCTGCGCAGCACCATAGTCATGCCCCAGGCGGCCCCCGCCATCACAAGACTGGAGACCTCGCTGGCCGGTGCCCGCCTCTATCTGGTGGACGGCCTCATCAGCGACGCCGGTCGCCAGGTGGCCGAGGCGGTGGCCGAGCAGGGGCTGTTCGATGCCTCCACCCTCAAGGAGCCCTATCGCATCGAGGGCAAGAAGACCATGGGGCTGGAGATCGCCGAGCAGCTCGGCTGGACCCTGCCGGACGTCATCCTCTACCCCACCGGCGGCGGAGTCGGTCTCATCGGCATCTACAAGGCGCTGCGGGAGTTGCAGGAGCTGGGCTGGGTCAAGGGGCCTCTGCCGCGACTGGTGGCGGTGCAGGCGAGCGGCTGCGCCCCCATCGTCCAGGCGTGGCAGCAGGGGGAGCGCGAATCGCGCTTCTGGCCCGATTCCCAGACCTTGGCCTTTGGCATCAACGTGCCCAAGGCGCTGGGGGACTTTCTGGTGCTGGACGCCCTCTATCGCACCGAGGGGTGCGCCGTCGCGGTGGACGATAGCGCCATCCAGCGCGAGATCCGCCAGCTCGCCGCACGCGAAGGCAGCTTCGTCTGCCCGGAAGGGGCGGCCGCCTTCGCCGCCGCCCGCCAGCTGCGGGAAGCGGGCTGGATACGGGGGGGCGAGCGGGTGGTGGTGCTCAACACCGGCGCCGGCATCAAGTACCCTGACGCCATCACGGTCGTGCCCCAGCGGCTGCGCCGTGACGGGAGGATCCCGGCATGAGCTTCGACTGGTCCTTTGTTCTCACCACCCTGCCGGCGTTCGGCCAATCGGTCTGGGTCACCTTGCAGCTCGGCATCCTAGTGATCCTCACCTCGCTCGTCGTGGCGCTGCTCAATGTGACGCTGCAAAGCCTGCACAAGCCCTGGCTGAACGGGCTGCTCCGCGCCTATGTGGAGCTGGCCCGCAACACGCCGCTCTTGATCCAGCTGTTCTTTCTCTACTTCGGGCTGCCGGCGCTCGGCATCTCGCTCTCCGGCTTTGCCACGGCGGTGATCGCCATGACCTTCCTCGGCGGCGGTTACCTCACCGAGGCGCTGCGGGCAGGCGTTCAGGCAATCCCCCCCAGCCAGCTGGAAGCGGGCCGGGCCATCGGCCTCTCCCGCTGGCAGCTGCTGCGCCACGTCCAGCTGCCCCAGGCCTGGCTCGCCAGCCTGCCGGCGCTGTTTGCCAACTTCATCTTTCTGCTCAAAGAGACCACGGTGGCCTCGGCAGTGGCGGTGCCCGAGCTGCTCTACACCACCAGGAACTACATCGCCCTCTACTACAAGACCTACGAGATGCTGGCGGTGCTGACCTTGATGTGCGTGCTGATCTTTCTGCCGCTCTCCCTTGCCCTGCGCGTCGTTGAAAGGAGGCTGCAACATGGTCAGTTCGGTCATTGAGCAACTGATGCAGACAGCTATTGTCCTGCTGCCGCCGTCACTCGCCACCCATGCACAAAGAAGGAGGGCTCGCTATGGCCAGTCCGGTCACTGAGCAGTTGGCGCAGGCGCTGCCGCTGCTGGCGGTGGGCGCGGGTCAGACCCTCGCCATCTCCCTGCTCGCCATCCTGTTCGCCACCCTGGGCGGGGTCGGTTACGGCGTGCTGGCCCAGCAAGGGGGAAGGCTGACTCGGGGAGCTCTGCGGGTCTATCTGGAGCTGTTTCGGGTGGTGCCCGTGCTGGTCTGGCTCTACCTCTTCTTCTTCGGGCTGCCGATCTTCTTCGGCGTAGACATCCCGGCCTTCTGGTGCGCCGTGCTGGTGCTGGCCCTGTGGGGCGCCAGCGAGGTGGGGGAAGTGGTGCGCGGCGGCCTCAACTCCCTCGCCCGCGGCCAGCAGGAGGCCGGCCTGGCGCTCGGGCTCTCCCGCTGGCAGCTCTATCGCCACGTGCTGCTGCCCCAGGCGCTGCAACGGCTGACGCCGCCCACCATCAACATCTACACCCGCATCATCAAGACCAGCTCGCTGGCGGTGCTGATCGGGGTGGTGGAGGTGATCAAGGTGGGCCAGCAGATCATCGAGCGCACCTATGGCTCGCTGCTTATCTACGGTCTGCTGTTCCTGTTCTTTTTTCTGGTCTGCTATCCGCTCTCGCTCGCCTCGCGCCGGCTGGAGCAACAATGGGGTAATGCGGTATGACACCTCTGCTTGAGCTCAATGCTGTCAGCAAACAATTCGGCCAAAACCGGGTACTGGACGAGGTCAGCCTCACGGTGAACCCAGGGGAAGTGATCGTCATCCTGGGGCCGAGCGGCTGCGGCAAGAGCACCTTGCTACGCACCCTCAACGGGCTCGAACCCATTCAGGGGGGCGATATTCGCTTCGATGGAGAGAGGCTGGATGCCAGCACCGACTGGCAGCGGCTGCGCCAGCGCATCGGCATGGTGTTCCAGAGCTATCACCTCTTCCCCAACCTGACGGTGCTGGAGAACGTGCTGCTCGGCCCCCTTCAGGTGCAAAAACGGGAGCGGGCCGAGGCCCTGCTGCAGGCGGAACAGCTGCTGACTCGCATCGGCCTGTGGGCGCGGCGCCACGACTATCCACGCCAGCTCTCCGGCGGCCAGCAGCAGCGCATCGCCATCGTGCGGGCCCTGTGCATGAACCCGCAGGTGATGCTGTTTGACGAGGTGACCGCTGCGCTGGATCCCGAGATGGTGCAGGAGGTGCTGGAGGTGATCCGGGATCTCGCCGGCAGCGGCATGACCCTGCTCATCGTCACCCACGAGCTGGCGTTCGCCCAGGCGGTGGCGGATCGCATCGTCTTCATGGACGGCGGCCACATCCTGGAGCAGGCCGCGCCCCATCAGTTTTTCGAGAGCCCGCGCAGCCAGCGTGCCCGCCAGTTCCTCGCCAAGTTTTCTTATACAACTGTCAGCAAACGAAAGGAGTCAGCATGAAGATAATTACCTCGGTCCTGTTTAGCGCCCTCATCGGCCTGGGCCTCGCCAGCGGCGCCGCCCAGGCAGAAGACGGTTCCCTCGCCAAGATCAAGGCCCGTGACAAGCTCATCGTCGGCGTCTTCACCGACAAGCCGCCGTTTGGCTATGTGGACGAGAAAGGAAACTACGTCGGCTTTGACACCGATCTCGGCCGCCGCTTCGCCAAGGATCTGCTGGGGGACGAGAACAAGGTCGAGTTCGTGGCGGTGGAGCCCGCCAGCCGCATCCCCTTCCTGCAGAGCGACAAGGTGGATCTCATCCTCGCCAACATGACTGTGACCCCGGAGCGGCGGCAGGTGGTGGACTTCACCAACCCGAACCTCAAGGTCGCGGTGCAGGTGCTGGTGCCGGAAGGCAGCGACGCCAAGAAGCTCGACGATCTGGCCGGCAAGCGGCTTATCGTCACTACCGGCACCACGGCCGACATCTGGCTGACCCGCAACCACCCGGACTGGAAGGTGCTCAAGTTCGAGAAGAACACCGAATCCCTGCAGGCGCTGGCCCAGGGCCGTGGCGATGCCTATGCCCAGGACAACCTGGTCTTGTTCAGCTGGGCCAAGGAGAACCCGGGCTATCGGGTGCTGCCCGAGAAGCTGGGCTCGGAAGACCCCATCGCGCCGGCGGTGAAGAAGGGCAATATCGAGCTGCGTGACTGGGTCAACGACCGTCTCGCCAAGCTGGGGGAAGAGAAGTACCTGCTCAAACTCTACGACCAGTATGTGCGCGACAAGCTGAGCGCCGATACCGATCCCAACGACGTGATAGTGGAAGGAGGCAAGTGGCAGGGTTGAGCCCTGCCCCCACAGCAGTGCTGAGTGTGAAGTGTGTGATCTTTGGTTCCGTTGGTCTGCAAACCGCAAGGTTTGACCTTTCCAGGCGCCCCCTCCAGGTGGCGCCTTTTTTTTGTTTGCAAGACCCCGGCAGGCGGGACACCCGCTCTGTGAGCCAGCTCCCCCTGCCCCGGGATGCCCTGTGCCATCCTCACTGAAACGGCAGCGGGAGGAGAAACCCATGTGGATAGAGGCCGAGCCCGTCTACGGCGCCCTGGTGTCCCTGGCCATCGGGCTCATCATCGGGCTGGAGCGGGGCTGGCAGGTGCGCCAGCTCGGAGACAACCAGCGCATCGCCGGGATGCGCACCTATGGCCTCATCGGTCTGCTCGGCGGGGTCTGCGCCCTGCTGCTGCCCACCCTGGGCGCCTGGCTGGCCCTGCTCGGTCTGCTGACCGTGGTGACGGGGTGCGGCCTCTCGGTCTGGCTGGCCCAGCGCTGGCAGGGGGAGTTCGGCCTCACCAGCTCGGTAGCCATGGTGCTCACCTACCTGCTGGGGCTGATGTCGGTGCTGCAGAGCCCGAGCGAGGCGGTGGCCTGCGCCGTGCTGGCGGCCCTCCTGATGGGGCTCAAGGGCAAGATCCAGCAGGGGATGCTGTTCTTGAGCGAAATGGAGTTTCACGCCACCCTGCGTTTTCTGCTCATCTCCCTGGTGCTGCTGCCGGTGCTCCCCGATACCGAGATGGGTCCCCTCAATGCCTTCAATCCCTTCAAGATCTGGCTCATGGTGGTGGTGATCGCTGGCATCTCGTTCTGTGGTCACTTCGCGGTGCGCCTGCTCGGCACCCGCTCCGGGCTGGTGCTCACCAGCATGCTGGCGGGGCTCGCTTCCTCCACCGCCCTCACCCTGCAATTTGCCCGCCTCAACAAGGAGCAAGGAGGGCTGGAGCGGCTGCTGGCCACCGGCATCCTGCTGGCGGGGGCCACCATGTGGCTCAGGTTGCTGGCACTGGTGCTGATCATCCACGGGGAGCTGGCGCTGCGTCTGGCCGCCCCCCTGCTGCTGCTGGCGGCCATCGTCTACGGCTTTGCGTTCTGGTTCTGGCGCCAGCGGGAAGAGATGCCGGACGGCCCGGTACAGCCCGAAACCCGCAACCCGCTGGATCTCGCCACCGCCATCAAGTTCGGTCTGCTGCTCGCCCTCATCGGCTTCATGGCCACCCTGCTGCAAAGCAAGGTGGGCAACTCCGGGGTCTATCTGCTGTCGCTGGTCTCCGGCATCACGGACGTGGACGCCATCACCCTCTCCCTCTCCCAGCTCGCCCAGAAGGAGCTGGCCCTGGAGGTAGCCGCCAGGGGCATACTGCTCGCCGGGCTGGTCAACTCCCTGGTGAAAGGGGTGCTGGCACTGGTGATTGGCGGACGCAGCCTGGGGCGGCGGGTCTTGCTCCCCTACCTCGTCTCCATCCTGCTCATCCTGCCCCTTGTCCTGATGACAGGATGACGGGGATCACCTGACGGGCCCAGCACTCTGACACCCCCTCCCCTTGTCGCGTATACTGCCCCCTCTTGCAGCAGGAGGAGATGACCATGGCAAGCGACTGGGACAAGGTACTGGCGGGGGGCGCCCTGGACAGCCAGAGCGAGGAGATAGCGAACGACCGCATTCGCGGCCAGGCGCTGCTGAGCCGACTCAACGCCTCACCGGCGGGGGATCACGTCCTGCGCCAGCAGATCTGCCGCGACCTCTTCGCCCACTGTCCCGACTCCTGCTGGATCAGCACCCCCTTCATCTGCGAATTCGGCCGCAACATCCACATCGGCGAGAAGACCTTCTTCAACTTCAACGTCACCATACTCGACGTGGGCGAGGTGCATATCGGCAACCATGTGCTGCTGGCCCCCAACGTGCAGATCTACACCGCCACCCACACCATGGACTATCTGGAGCGACGCAACTGGACCGCCTACAACAAGCCGGTGCGGATCGGCGATGACTGCTGGATCGGCGGCGGGGCCATCATCTGCCCAGGCGTCACCATAGGGCCCCGCTCCATCATAGGGGCTGGCGCCGTGGTCACCCGGGACATCCCGGCGGACTCCCTGGCGGTGGGCAATCCGGCCCGGGTGATCCGCACGCTACAACCGGGCGAGACTCGGGATCAGGCGTGCCTGTCATGATGGCCCTTGCCCTGCTGCCTTTGGGTTGGGCAGGCTGGCTCGGCGCGCACGATGCCAACTGGTGGCCGCTGGCCCTGATCCTGCTGATGAGCCTGCTGACCCTGGTCGTCTACGCCTGGGACAAACGCCAGGCCATTCGTGGCGGCTGGCGCGTGCCCGAGGCCCGCCTGCATCTGCTTGAGCTGTGCGGCGGCTGGCCCGGCGCCCTGGTCGCCCGCCAGTGGCTGCGCCACAAGACCCAGAAAGGGAGCTACCGCCTGCGGTTCTGGGCCATCGTCTGGGGGCAGTTGCTGCTGCTCGGGATCTGGCTCGGCTGGCCGCTCTGGCAGGGGCTCTGAGCCGACGCGCTGACAATGCCCCTGTCAGCCCAGTCGCCCACGGGGCAGACAGGGGCGCTGCACAATCGCCCCTCCACGACAGGCAATGCAAGCAAGATGAATCGGGATCTGCATGTCATGCTAGGAAAGGCGCCGCGCCCATCCCCCCGCACACCATGCCAATTGAATACGGCTCTTCGTACGACCCCCATCCATATGGAGGACACAAAACATGAATAGCCGATTGAAAATGGCCCCCATAAAAATTGTATCAAAATATGTCTGAGGGGAATTTAGCAAAATTCATTCAGAGTTAGTTCATCAAAACCAGTTAAACAAAAAGCACGTTGAATGCATCGCACAATATAATTTGTTACAGGATATTTCAGGCGAAAATATAACTAATTCCATTCAGAGTTCATTCATACTGAAAGCAAACAAAAAGGAATAACAAAAGTACATTTTTTAAAATGCTGGTCGTGATTAATATCTCAGGTTATTATTCAATCACATTACAGAGTTACCAACCATAGCCGCCTTAAAGATCGTCGTACATACTTTTTTGTTCGTACTTTCCCACATCCTTGCATAGCTGTAGCTCGCCCCTGTTTATGATTGCCCAAGCCCTCTGGCTTGCTCCAAAAATATAAATATAGAGGACCTTGCTTATGACAAAGATGTTACGGTCATATGTCGCCCTACTCTTCTCATTTTTATTACTGGGTTGTAATGGTAATAACAATGACTCATCCACTGTAATACCACCAGATATCTCCATATCCGGATTGCAGATCACCCCCGCCGTTTCCTCCCTGCCGGTTGGCTTGAGTGAACAACTCAAAGGGGAAGTCATTCTGTCCGATGGCCAGGTGCTGGATGTCACCGCTGACGATGCCGTGAGCTGGCGTTCCAGCGACCCGGCCGTTGCCACCGTCAGCAACAGTGGCACCGACAAAGGCAGGGTGACCGGCGTCTCCGCAGGAACCGTCACCATCACTGCCTCCGGTGAAGCCAATGGCCAATCCTTCAGCGCGACGGCCGAGGTGACCATCACCCATGCCGTTGTGGCCCAACTACAGATCACCCCCGCCGTTTCCTCTCTGCCCGTTGGCTTGAGTGAACAGCTCACAGGGGAGGCCATTCTGTCTGATGGTCAGGTGCTGGATGTCACGACTGACGACGTGGTGAGCTGGCGCTCCAGCGACCCGGCCGTTGCCACCGTCAGCAACAGTGGCGCCGACAAAGGCAGGGTGACTGGCGTCTCCGCAGGAACCGTCACCATCACCGCCTCCGGTGAGGCCAATGGCCAGCACTTCAGCGCCACCGCCGAAGTGACCATCACCCATGCCGTCGTGACCCAGGTGCAGATCACCCCCGCCGTTACCTCTCTGCCCGTTGGCTTGAGTGAACAACTCACAGGGGAAGCCCTTCTTTCCGATGGTCAGGTGCAGGATGTCACCGCTGACGACGTGGTGAGCTGGCGCTCCAGCGACCCGGCCGTTGCCACCGTCAGCAACAGTGGCGCCGACAAAGGCAGGGTGACCGGTGTCTCCGCAGGAACCGTCACCATCACCGCCTCCGGTGAGGCCAATGGCCAGCACTTCAGCGCAACGGCCGAAGTGACCATCACCCATGCCGTCGTGACCCAGGTACAGATCACCCCCGCCGTTTCCTCTCTGCCCGTTGGTTTGAGTGAACAACTCACAGGGGAAGCCCTTCTGTCCGATGGCCAGGTGCTGGATGTCACCGCTGACGACGTGGTGAGCTGGCACTCCAGCGACCCGGCCGTCGCCACCATCAGCAGCAGTGGTGCCGACAAAGGCAGGGTGACCGGCGTGTCCCCAGGGACTGTCACCATCACCGCCGCCGGCAAGGCAAATGGCCAGTCCTTCAGCGCGACTGCCAAAGTGACCATTACCAAGGCAGTTGTGGCGGAAGTACAAATCACCCCCACCGTCTCCACCCTGCCAGCAGGCTGGAGTGAACGGCTCACAGGGAAAGTCACTCTGTCCAATGGTCAGGTGCTGGATGTCACCGCTGACGACGCCGTGAGCTGGCACTCCAGCGATCCTGCCATCGCCACTATCCATAGCAGTGGTCCCGACAAAGGCATGGTGACCGGCGTGTCCCCAGGGACCGTCACCATTACCGCCTCCGGTGAGGCCAATGGCCAACACTTTAGCGCGACGGCCGAGGTGACCATTACCAGTCTCGTCGTGACCCAGGTACAGATCACCCCCGCCGTTTCCTCCTTGCCGATTGGCTTGAGTAAACAACTCAAAGGAGAAGCCCTTCTGTACGATGGCCATCAGTCGATGCTGCTGCTGGATGTCACCACTGACGATGCCGTGAGCTGGAGCTCCAGCAACCCGGCCGTTGCCACCATCAGCAGCAGTGGTCCCGACAAAGGCGTGGTGACCGGCGTATCGACGGGCACTGTCACCATCACCGCCTCCGGTGAGGCCAATGGTCAGCACTTTAGCGCCACCGCCGAGGTGACCATCACCCACGCCGTCTTGACCCAGGTTCTAATCACCCCCACCGTTTCCGCCCTGCCTGCAGGCTTGAGTGAACAACTCAAAGGAGAAGCCCTGTTCTCAGATGGCCAGGTATTCGACTTCACCACTGATATCGCCGTGAGCTGGAGTTCCAGCAACCCGGCCATCGCCACCATCAGCAGCAGTGGTCCAGACAAAGGCATGGTCACCGGCGTATCGGCGGGCAACGTCACCATCACCGCCTCCGGTGAGGTCAACGGCCAGCCCTTCAGCGCCACCGCCGAGGTGACCATTACCCATGCCGTCGTGACCCAAGTTCAAATCTCCTCCACCATTTCCACCCTGCCTGTAGGCTTGAGTGAACTGCTCAAAGGGGAAGCCATACTCTCTGATGGCAAGGTACTCGATGTTACTGCGGATAACGCTGTGAGCTGGAGTTCCAGCAACCAGGCTGTAGCCACCATCAGCAGCAGTGGCGCCGACAAAGGCATGGTGATCGGCGTGTCTGCCGGGACTGTGACCATTACCGCCTCCGGTGAGGTCAATGGCCAACATTTCAGCGCCACCGCAGAAATAGAAGTAGAAGAGGTGGCTCTTTTACCGTTTTTCACAACTCCTGACACCATCAAGCGTAATTTGCGGAATGCCGATGCCTATTGTAAAGGACTGAACCCCGCATATCGCCTGCCAACCATAAACGAGCTGGAAAATCTATTTATTCAGAGCACTTCTGCCACGGCTACCGGTCAGCCCAATTCAGAGATGTGTAGTGTTCACGGGTGGCCCCTGGGCAATCCCCATCAGTGTGGTGGTACTACCAGCTACTACTGGACCTGGGCCCGCAATACAACGGGGATACTCAGTCACCACAGCAAACACATGGGTAGCGGCAACACCAACTACGCCAGCATCAACAGTGAATACAACGTAACTTGCGTTCGTAAGGACATTTAGCCTTTAACCTGTTGCTGGCGCGCAAGCGCCAGCTATATCCGTGCGCCAGGGCATCTGCAACACAGCAACGTCCTGCGCCCCCAGTAAATAAACGTCTCGACAGTGAATAGATTACTGGCGGCCACCATCCGCCAACCAACACCTGGCGATTAACGCCGCTCTGATTGAAATCGTATGTTCTGACTGGGCTTATAAGCACCCCCATCAAAAACATGATTTCCAGCCTGACTGTCTCGACGCTCATAAATTCATGCGAGCCCTCAAGGCTTGCGCCAGAAATATAAACTTGGAGGACTTTACCTATGACAAAGATATTACGGTCATATGTCGCCCTGCTTTTTTCATTTTTATTATTGGGTTGTAGTGGTGGCTCAGAGGATTCCACCCCCGAGACCTCCCCATCGTTAGAACGGATCCATATTGTTGCCAGCCCGGTCAGCACTCGAGGAAGCAGTTCACTCATCCTGGCAAAAGGCAATACCCAGCCCTTTATTGCAACGGGTCATTACGGCGATGGTTCGGTCAAGGCGTAGACCGGTGAAGCAGACGGACATTCCGGTGACATGGCGTCATCCAGCCTATCCCACTCATATTCAACATAAGCGCTGCCTTCTACCTTTCCGCCGGTCGTCACAAAGGTCTGTCGTGCGGCTTTATTTCCCATATCGGTCCCGGCCCAAACCAGTCTGACGCCATCGCGCGTGCAGCAGGCAATCAGGGTATTGACCAACCCTTTTCCTATGCCACGCCCTCTTTTTTCATCCAACACCTCAATATCATAAAGATACGCCAGGTGCCCCCCGGTTCTCACGTCGGGGAAACGGTACGCACTGAGCAGCCCGACAGGCTCATCGTCATGCAAGGCAACCAGCAGATAACAGCGCTCATCGGAAATAGCGGCGGCAATATCCTCCAGAGAGGCTTTTTCTGCCCCCTCACCTGTTTCAGCAAGCAGTATGGATAATGCCTTGAACCAGATATTTTCGTCACCACGCGTCAGTCTTTTTATTTCCATTGGATGACCTCATGCTGATGCCCGGCCTGATATGCATCATCGATATCAGGTGACAGGCATTTATTAAAAGAGGACTCCATCAATAACATACTGAATAATGTGCATGAATGATCGAACGCACACTTTTCGCGACCATGCATTCATCTTTACACGCGGCAAATAACCAACATCATCGCCAACACACGCCCTGTCCAGTCACGACCGCATGACAGAGGAGCCATCACATTCAGGCATCCTCCTTGACGGAGAGTGGCCCCCTCGGGCAGACCGGCGCGTACCGAAGACAACCAGGCGGGCATTGCCGCCCAAGGTCGGGTATGAGACAACGACAGCGCGGGAGACAGATCCTCTCGTTCAAATCTTGAAAGGAGTCATTCATGACCATGTGGACAGGTATCGTCCTGATCGTCTTTATCAGCGTGTCGTTCAGCTATCTCACCAAACGCGCCCGCTACCAGATGGGGGATGCCCGCATCACGGATCGCCTCGGCAAACAGGATCTCATCATCAGGGAGTTGCAGGAGCGCATCGCCAATCTGGAGGCCATCGTCATCGAGGAGGAGAAGCGCCGCCCGTTCAAGGAGCTCTGATCCGGCAAGCCGGGCGGCAAACCGGCCAGCCCCCGGGCTGCAAGGGTTTGCCGCCGCCCCCGCCCGTCCTCCGCCTGGCAAAAACGAAATTCACAGCAGGATCAATCCCCTGCCATTTTTCGGTTGAATGTTCGCCAAGCTGGCCCGATCCCTGCTCCGTCATGACATCAGTCGTACGGAGAGTGACATCATGATCGCCATCGGCACCCTGCTTCCCCTCGCCTCCCTTGCCCTCAAGCTGGGCAGCAAGCTGCTGGGCGACAGCACGCCGCCCGCCCAGACCGAGCCTGTCGTGCAGGAAGAGCACCTTGCCCCCACGGTGCAGAGCCTGTTCCAGCGCCTCGGCATCCAGGAGGCTGACTGCGAGCAGAACCGCCCCGCCATCAACCACTTCATGGGGGCGCTGATGCAGACCCTGGGTCAGGAATCCTCGGGCCAGCCCCTGCCCCAGGCCATCGATGCCGCCCGCACCCAGTTGGCAGACGGCACCCAGAGCACCCGCCTCGACGCGCTGCAGAGCGAGCTCGACACCCTCAAGGGCTCCCTCGGCAACAGCGACCTCAACCTCGATCAGCTGCTCTACGCCTTCAAGCAGACCCTGCCCCAGGGCCCGGGGGAAGGCGTCGGCAAACTGCTTAATGCCAGCGCGTGAGCGGGAGTGGAACCATGAAAAACGGCAACCAGACGGTTGCCGTTTTTGTCGGGCCGGATCTCAAGGTGTCACGCTAGGGCTGTGAAGGAGGCGGGCTCAGCATGGCGCCGGCCAGTGCGGTCTGCCCGCGCTCCTGCAGGGCATTGGCCGCTCCCAGGCGATCCGCCGCCTCTTTGTTCTGACCCAGCTTGAACTTGCCGACCAGCCGCTCAATCTCGATCTCTATGCCCACCACGGCCTGCACCATGGTCTCGAGATAGTCTCTCGGAGCATCCGCCATCTTCCAGGGAATGGACTCTCCCGCCTCGTGGGTACGGGTCAGGGTCGCGAGCAGGCGACGCACGAAGCGGGCATCGTCCCTCACCCGGATACGGCCATGGGCGTGCACCACGGCATAGTTCCAGGTGGGCACCTGCTGATGATGCACCTGCTTGCCCGGATACCAGCTGGGAGAGATATAACCCTCGGCGGCGCGGAAGATCACCAGCACCTCGTCGCCCTCTTTCACCTCCTGCCAGAGTGGGTTGTTGCGGGCCACATGGGCCCGCAGCACACCGTGGGCCCCCTGCTCCCCATCGAACTCGAACGGCAGGTGGTTGGCATCCAGCCCCCTTCACCACAGGTGATCAGGGCCCCCAGGGGGTGCGCCTGCATCAGCTGGTGCAGCGCCTCGGGGTCGGTAACGGCGAAATGGGGTGGCAGGTACATGGGAACTCCTTGATCCGGTTGACGCGTCCATACGCATTGCAGCGGGATCATGCCCTGCCCGGCGCGGGCCGTCACCCTGAATGTGTCCCACTGAGCCAGTTCATTGCCGCAGGTGGCCGCAATGCCACATCATCATCCACAAGCGCGATATAACACCCTATGTTCACGATGCGAATATCACTTTCACAGCCCAAGTGAATGGAAAAACAACATCAATGACAAAGATAATTCCGCTTTACACCCCGCCCCCCTTCGCCAGATAGCCGATACGGTAGATCTCGCCCCCGCCAGGCAAGGGCGATGAGGGGGACGGGAGAAAATCCGCCTCCAGCCATTCCCATCGGGTGAGATCCCAGCCGCTCACCATGGCCTCGCCGTGCAGGTCGGCCAGCTGGTCGTGGGAAGCGACCTTGGTGCGCCGCAGCCTGGCCATGCAAGCCCCGTCGAGGGAGGCCGGATCCGGCGCCCGCAGCAGATGCCAGGTCTCGATGCGGGGCCAGCCGAAATGCCGGGTGAGCGCCGCGAATCCCTCGCTTGCCAGGAATCGGTGCATCGCCTCGGCGCTGTGCCACACATAGAAGGGGGCATAGCGGTTCTCCTGCCCCGGCAGGGCCCCATCGTCCTGACGGCTGTAGAGATAGGCCTTGAACAACAGACCGGGAAAGCCGTCCAGTCTGGCGCCATTGCTGGCGATCCGCTGCTCGATCAGCGCCATGTCGTAGTCTGCGGGCAGGGTGAATCGGTAGTGCATGGCGATCATGAGGCCACCTCCTGTCTGAACATCCGGCCCTGGCCGAAACTCCACGCCTCGGCATCGGTCTGCTGGATCACCACCATGAGGTTGTCGGGGTGGATCCCAAGCTCGGCCTCAAGGCGCTCGGCGAGACGTGCATAAAGCCGCTCCCTGGTCGCGGTGCTGCGCACCTTGCCCGCCAGGATCTGGAAGAGGATGAAACCCTGGTCCCGGCGGCCGGTCTGGTAGTGGGGGTCATAGATGAGCGCACTGGCAGGCAAGATCTCGAGGATCTGGAATTTATCCTTCGGCGGCACCTCGAACACCTCCACCAGGGTCTGGTGGTAGAGGGCGCTGAGTTGCTGCAGGTGTGCGTCGCTCATCCCCTCGCACAGGGTGATGCGGGTCAGCGGCATGGGGTCACCTCCTCGCGGGGGGGCAGATAGCCCACGGCCGTCACTGCGGCGGGCAAACCGGCGTAGAAGGCAAGATGGGTGAACAGCTCTTCCAGCTCATCCCGGGACAGGCCGTTTTGCCGGGCGAATGCAATATGCCAGGGCAGTTGTTGCACCCGGCCCAGGGACGCCAGGATGGCCAGGGTGATCAGGCTGCGCTCGCGTGCCGAGAGGGTGGGGCGCTGCCAGATATCGCCAAACAGCGTCTCTTCCGCCAGTCGGGCGAGTCGGGGGGCAAGCTGCGCCAGGGCGGCGCGATCGGGAACATCAGGTGTCATGGCAATCTCCTTGGTAGATGAAGCCACTCTCCCTCACTGCTACAATTTAAAAAATCGAAATATTCAAGACCAATCATCCCGATTATAAGGATAGTTATGTCACCCCTTCCCCCCAGCCTGGATCTCGATGCCCTGCGCAGCTATGTGCTGGGGCTGGAGTGCGGCAGCTTTGCGCTGGCGGCGCAGCGGCTGTGCCGCTCCACCTCGGCGGTCAGCGCCCAGTTGAAAAAACTCGAACAGCAGTGCGGCACCGATCTGGTCATGAAGCAGGGACGTCACCTGGTGCCGACGGCCAGCGGTGAGCGCCTGCTGGGCTACGCCAAGCGGCTGCTGGCGCTTAATGACGAAGCCGTACTCGCCCTCAAAGGGGAACTGCTACAAGGGGAGATCCGGCTCGGGGTGCAGGAGGACTTCGGTGAATCTTTGCTCCCCGCCGTGCTGGGACCCCTCTGTCGCCAGCACCCGGCCCTGCGCATGACGACCCGCATCGCTCGCAACGGGGCCCTGGTGCAGGGGATCAGGGAAGGCACCCTCGACATGGCTCTCGCCTGGCAGCCACAGGGAGAGCGGGAGGATCTTCCCCTCATCGAGGTGGTGCAACTGGCCTGGATTGCCCACCCCGAGTGGGACCTCGCCCCTTTGCTCGCGCGCGGGGAGCCCCTGCCCCTGGTGCTCTTCGATGCCCCCTGCCTGATGCGGGCGCGGGCCATCCGCGCCCTCGACGATGCCGGGATCCCCTGGCGGATCGCCTTCACCAGCCAGAGCCTGGGCGGGATCTGGGCCGCCGTGCAGGCTGGGCTCGGGATCACGGTGCGTTCCCCCATCGGCATGCCGGCCAGTCTCACCCTCCTCGGCGGCGTGCTGCCCTCACCGGGTACCCTGGGGGTGGTGCTGCTCACTGCCAGCCATGAAGCCGACGAGGCCAGATGCCAGTTGCAACGGCTGCTCACGGACGCCGTGCATCAGGCCAGCGCCGGACACAGGGGCTGACAGCGCCTGGTCAACGCGCCTCACGGCGCCGAGGCGTGCCCATAAAAAAACGGCAACCCTGGGGTTGCCGTTCTGCCTTCTTACTCCCATGGCAAGCCGGTTGGCTTAACCCGCCCGCTTGCTCAGCCAGGCTTCGGCGGCGACCAATGCGCCCTCGATCTGCTCGCGGGCGACGCCGCCTTTGGCGACCCGCTTGGCCAGGGTCGCTTCCAGCTCTAGGTTCGGGTAAACATCTTCCCCCACCACGGGGCTGAAGCGCTGGAACTCGGGGAGGGAGAGCTCTTCCAGGGGCTTTTTCACCTGGATCGCATAGACCACCGTCTCGCCGACGATATGGTGCGCCTCACGGAACGGGATGCCCTTGGCCACCAGATAGTCCGCCAGCTCGGTGGCGTTGGCGTAGCCGCCCTGGGCCGCCGCCTTGGTACGCTCGCCATTGACCTTCAGATCGATCAGCACCAGGGCCGCCATGTCGAGGCAGTCGTGCCAGGTGTCGAGGGCGTCGAACAGCCCCTCTTTGTCTTCCTGCATGTCCTTGTTGTAGGCCAGCGGCAACGCCTTGAGGCTCATCAACATGCCCATCTGGGCGCCGACCACCCGGCCGGTCTTGCCACGAATGAGCTCCAGCGCGTCCGGGTTCTTCTTCTGGGGCATCAGAGAGGAACCTGAGGTCACCGCATCGGAGAGCTCCACAAAACCGGCTTCACCTGTGTTGTAGAAGATAAGGTCTTCGGCAAACCGCGACAGGTGGGTCATGGAGAGGGACGCCACGTGCATCAGCTCCACCACGTGATCCCGATCGGACACCGAATCCAGGCTGTTGCGGGTCGCGCCGCTAAAGCCCATGTCGAGCGCCAGGGCTTCGCGGTCGATGGCATAGGCGGTGCCCGCCAGGGCGCCGCAGCCGAGGGGGCTGGTGTCGAGGCGCTTGAGGGCATCCTGCAGACGGGAATGGTCCCGCTCCAGCATCTCCACATAGGCCAGGGCCCAGTGGGCGTAAGTGACCGGCTGGGCCCGCTGCAGGTGGGTGTAACCGGGCAGCACCGCGGCCTGGTTGGCACGGGCGGAGGCCACCAACCCTTGTTGCAGGGCGGTAATGGAGCCGAGCAGCAGTTCACCCTGTGCCTTGCACCAGAGCTTGAGGTCGGTGGCGACCTGATCGTTGCGCGAGCGACCGGTGTGCAGCTTCTTGCCAAGGGCGCCGACGGCGTCGATGAGCTGGCTCTCGACCCAGGAGTGGATGTCTTCGGCGTCCGAGTTCAGGATCTGCTGGGGATCCTGCTGCACGGAGGCGAGGAGCACCTCCATCGCCTGCTGCAACTGAGCCTGCTCATCGGCGGTCAACACGCCCACCTTGACCAGCGCTTTGGCCCAGGCCATGGAGCCTTGAATATCCTGCTCCGCCAGACGGTAGTCGAACCGCAGCGAATCGTTGAACTGCTTGAACCGGCTATCGGCTCCCTGACTGAAGCGTCCACCCCAAAGTGCCATACTGCTCTCCTTGAATGCGTTGTCGGCGGCGCCTTGCGCCGTCGAACTTGAAATCTTGCCCTGTTTTTCTGCGAGCCTGTTATCTCACAGAAGCGGCCAGGGCGCAGCCGCTCTTGTCACACCCGATGAGGATGGCAAAGGGCCTCTCTGCCTGTAAAAGAGGGGGCCATGCCCCCTCGAATCAACGGGTGATAGCGCTTGTTTAGCCGTGGGTATGGTCGCCACCGATGGCTTGATGCTGCTCCTTCATGGCGCGGATCCGGCTCGCCAGGGTGTAGAGACGGATGAAGCCTTCGGCATGGCTCTGGTCGTACACTTCGTCGGCACCGAAGGTGGCGAAGTCTTCGGAATAGAGGCTGTTCGGCGACTTCTTCTGCACCGCGGTGACCTGACCCTTGTACATCTTCAGCACCACTTCACCGTCGAGCTCCTCGGCGATGGCGTTGGCGGAGGCGACAATGGCCTTGCACAGCGGGGTGAACCAGCGACCGTCATACACCAGGTGGGAGAACTCGGCGCCGAGTTTTTCCCGCCAGGCGCGGGTCGGTCTGTCCAGTACCAGCTCTTCCACGGCGCGCAGTGCGGCAACCATCACGGTACCACCCGGGGTCTCGTAGCAGCCACGGGACTTCATGCCCACCATCCGGTTCTCGGTGATGTCGATCCGGCCCACACCGTGCTTGCCGGCACGCTCGTTCAGGGTGGTCAGGATCTGGTGCGGGCTGAGCGGCTGGTCGTCAACGGCGACCACTTCGCCCTTGGCCACGGTCAGCTTGACGTATTCCGGCTCGTTCGGGGCATCCTCTGCAGAGACGGTCCACTGCCAGACGGCTTCGGACGGCTCGTTCCAGGTGCTCTCCAACTCGCCACCCTCGGTGGAGATGTGCCAGGCGTTGGCGTCGCGGCTGTAGATCTTCTTCAGGGTCGCCTTGCAGGGGATGTTGCGGGCTTCCAGATAGGCCAGCAGATCTTCCCGGGAACGCATGTCCCACAACCGCCAGGGGGCGATCACTTTCAGCTGGGGCGCCAGAGCAGCCACCGCCCCTTCGAACCGAACCTGGTCGTTGCCCTTGCCGGTGCAACCGTGGGAGATGGCATCAGCCCCTTCTGCCAGGGCAGCCTCGACCATCGCCTTGGCGATCACCGGACGGGCCATGGAGGTGCCCAGCAGGTAGGTGCCTTCATAGACGGCGCCGGTCTTCAGGGTCGGGTAGACATACTCTTTGACGAACTCTTCCCGCAGATCCTTGACGATGCACTTGACCGCGCCGGAGGCGATGGCCTTCTGCTCGATCCCTTCCAGATCGTCACGCTCCTGGCCCACGTCGGCGACGAAGGCGATGATTTCAGCGTCATAGTGCTCCTTCAGCCAGGGAATGATGGCCGAGGTATCCAGTCCGCCCGAGTAAGCCAGTACGATCTTGTTGATTCCGCTCATTTACTTCTCTCCGTGATGATTCGATAAAAAGGGGTGATTCCGGGTCGGTTGCCGGATTACTTCTGGCCCTGTCCGAACAGGGTCAGCAGCACGGCGTTCTGGATATGCATCCGGTTTTCTGCCTCATCCATGATGAGGGAGGCTGGGCCGTCCATGACCTCCGAGGTGATCTCCAGCTCCCGGTGGGCCGGCTGGCAGTGCAGCACGTGCTGGATGCCGGTCCGATCGAGCAGGGCCTGGTTGATCTGATAAGGCATGAAGATATCTTTTACCTGCTCCATTGGTGTGTTGTCACCCATGGAAACCCAGGTATCGGTATAAACCACGTCAAAGCCTTCGATATCCGCGACATCATCGCTGATATGTATGGTCGCGCCAGATTGAGCTGCCAGCGCCTGGGCCTGCAGGAAGATCTGGGTATCCGGGCCATGGCCTTTCGGGCAGACCAGGGTCACATCGGTACCGAGGGTCGCCCCCAGCAGCAGCAGGGAGTGGCTCACGTTGTTGCCATCGCCGAGATAGGCCAGCTTCACCTTGGACAGGTCGCTGTAGTGCTCGCTGATGGTCATGAAATCCGCCAGCCCCTGGCAGGGGTGGTAGAGGTTGCACAGGCTGTTGACCACAGGCACCGAGCCGAACTCGGCCAGCTCGACCAGGGTCTGGTGATCGAACACCCGGGCGACGATGGCGTCACACCAGCGGGACAGGTTGCTGGCGAAATCCTTCACCGACTCCCGCTTGCCGAGCGCCCCGTTCTGCTGATCCAGATAGACGCTGTGACCACCCAGTTTGGCGATGCCGATGTCGAAGGTGACCCGGGTACGCAGGGAGGGCTTCTCGAACAGGGTGACCACGCTCTTGCCCGCCAGGGCCTGGCTGTATTTCTTCGGATCGGCCTTGACCGCCTTGCCAAGCGCCAGCAGCGCCTCGATCTGGGCCTTGCTTAAATCACTGTCTTTCAGAAGATGTTGCATCGAATTGTCCTTTTCCCGGTGGAGATCAGAGGGTGACCTGGGTGCCGACCGCGCCGCCAGCCAGCAGCTTGAGCAGCTGATCCGGGTAGCGCCAGCTGGCGACACAGACCGGCTTGCCCAGGGTTTCGGCGGCGTGCAGGGCGGCTTTCACCTTGACGGCCATGCCGTCCGTGATAACGCCCTTCTCCATCAGGTCCAGCGCGCTCTGCTTGTCCAGTTGCGGCACCAGCTTGCCCTTACCATCCAGAATGCCGCTCACATCCGACAGCATCACCAGATCGGCGCCCAGCGCTTCGGCGATGGCGGTGGCCGCCTGATCCGCATTGACGTTCATCATCTGTCCGTCGGCGGTAATGCCGATGGAGCTCACCACCGGCAGGAAGCCCTGCCCCAGGATGCCGGCCACCAGCGCCGGGTTGCCCGGTTTGCAGTCACCGACCGCACCGAGATCCGGATCGAGCTGGGTCACCTGGCACAGACCGCCGTCGGCGAGGCACAGACCCACAGCAGGAATGCCGGTGGAGATGGCCTTGGCCATCATCATCTTGTTGGCGGTCCCGGCCAGGGCACCGGCAATCACGGGGATCTGCTCGAACGGGGTCACCCGCAGGCCGTTCTTCTTGGTGGAGGTCATGCCCAGCCCCTTGAGCAGGTCATCCACCAGGCAGCCACCACCGTGCACCAGCACCAGAGGACGGTGCTGATCATCCAGGAAGGTCTTCAGGGTGGCGAACAGGGCGGTCAGGGCCTCGTCGTTCTCGATCAGGGCACCACCCAACTTGATTACCAGCGTCTGCTTGTCCATCTTCTCGATCCTTTCTTAAAGCGTTAAATCAGGCCGGTGGCCGGTTCAAAACCAAACTTGATATTTATGCACTGCATGGCTTGCGAGGCGGCCCCCTTGAGCAGGTTGTCGATGGCAGAAACCACCACCAGCATGTTGCCCTGCTGCTGCCAGGCGATGTCGCAGTAGGGCGTGCTCGCCACGCCACGGATGGAGGGCATCTGGCCGGTGAGGCGTACCAGGGGCTTGCCTTCGTAGGCCTTGAGGTAGGCCTGATCCACCTGGGTCGGCGTCACCCCTTCCGCCAGTTGCACATAGATGGTGGCCAGGATGCCCCGCACATAGTTGCCGAGGTGGGGCTGGAACAGCACCTCCTTGCCGAGGTGGTGGCTGATCTCCGGCTGGTGCCTGTGATTGAAGGTGCCGTAGGGATTGAGGCTCACTTCGCAGAAACTGGTGTTGATGGCGGCCTTGCGACCAGCCCCGGAGACGCCGGAAACCGCATTGATGATGGGCTGCCACCCCTGGGCAATCAGCCCGGCCTGTTGCAGCGGCTTGAGGGCGCACAGGGAGGCGGTCGGGTAGCATCCCGGCACGGCAATCAGCTGGGCGGCCTTGACGGCATCGGCATTCCACTCGGCCAGACCGTAGGCGGCCTGCTCCAGCCACTGCTCATTCTCGTGGGTGAAGCCGTAGAAGGAGGAGTAGAACTGCTGATCGTTGACCCGGAAGGCACCGGAGAGATCGAACACCGGCAACCCCTTGGCCAGGAACTTGGGCGCGAGTTCCGCACTCACCTCGTGAGCAGTAGCCAGCACCACCAGATCGGCCTGGGTCAGGATCCGGGTCATGCCGTCTTCGTCCAGGGGCAGCAGCGGCTGATCCAGCTTGCCCACCCACTGGGGATGCAGGGAAGAGAAGCGCTTGTGGGCGTCCTGGCTGCCGGCGGAAACATAGAGGCCGAACAGCTCGAGTTGTGGATGGTTCTGGACCAGAGCGGCCAGTTCGGCCCCCGCGTAGCCACTGGCACCGACGATAACGGTCTTAAGCATGTTTGAGTATTCCAAGTCTGGGTTCGAAATTCACAGCATGGTGCTGCGGTGCAAGGGGTCGGCTATCGCCCCTTTGATGCAACGAGTGCGGAGGGGCAATTCAGGCGGATATGCGTCGTCGGTTACAGATCAGGTGACAGAACATTAACTTTCCCTTACAACTAGAGGCCTTGTCGATGAGCACTCGAACAGAATATTCATGCACTCACTTTGCATTTGTATTTTCTAACAGAAACACTCCGGGGACGCAAGGAGGAGCTGATGGCCAAACTGGATTTTTTTTCACTTTATAAGAATATTATTGCGATTCCCTCTATCAGCAGCACGGATACTCGCTGGGATCAGAGCAACGAGGCGGTGATCCGGCTGCTGGCCGACTGGTTCGGCCAGCTTGGATTCCAGTGCGAGGTGACGGCCCTGCCGGATCTGCCGGGCAAGTTCAACCTGGTGGCGACCTATGGTCAGGGAGAAGGGGGGCTGCTGCTGGCGGGCCACACGGATACGGTTCCCTTCGATGAAGGAGCCTGGACCAAAGACCCCTTCAAGGTGACCGAAGAGGGCAACCGCCTGTACGGGCTCGGCACCATCGACATGAAGGGCTTCTTCGCCTTTATCGTGGAAGCGCTCAAGGAGGTCGACCTCAAGACCCTGAGCAAGCCGCTGCGCATCCTGGCCACCGCCGATGAAGAGACCACCATGGCCGGGGCCCGCGCCATCGCCGCCGCAGCCGAACTCAAACCCGACTACGCGGTGATCGGCGAACCCACCGGGCTGGTGCCCGTGGTGGCCCACAAGGGCCACATGTCGGAAGCCATTCGCATCACAGGCCGAAGCGGCCACAGTTCGGATCCCGCCAACGGCGTCAACGCCATGGAGATCATGCACAAGGCCATGGGTCAGGTGCTCAGGCTCCAGCAGGATCTGAAGGAAAAGTACGCGGATCACCGCTTCGCCGTGCCCCAGCCCACCCTGAACCTCGGCTACATCCAGGGGGGCGACAGCCCGAACCGCATCTGCGGCTGCTGCGAGCTGCACATCGACATGCGTCCCACCCCGCAGGTGGGACCCGACGAGCTGATGGGCATGCTGAAAGAGGCGCTCTCCCCCATCGAGATCCACCAGCCCGGCTGCTTGCACCTGCAGCACCTGCACGAACCCATTCCGGCCTATGCCTGCCAGGATGACTCCGAGCTGGTGCGGGAGGCGGAAAAGGCGAGCGGCCGGGCCGCCGAGTCCGTGAACTATTGCACCGAAGCCCCCTTTATCCAGCAGCTGGGTTGCGAGACCATAGTGATGGGTCCAGGCCATATCACCCAGGCCCACCAGCCCGATGAATACCTGGATCTGTCGTTCGTCAAACCGACCACGGCGGTGCTGCAGCACCTGATCCGGCGCTTCTGCGTCTAGCCAAATAGGGATGTAAGTAAGTTACATGACAGGCGCCTTGGGACAGGTGAGGGAAATACATGTTCTGAATCGGCTTGTTATTTGACCTTGCGCAGACAATCTGGGTAGATTGTCCCCCTAAGATGACGGAGCATATGTTGTAATCGCACAACAATAAGTGAGGTCGCCTCCCGCCTGGAAGGTCAGGAGGCACCAACAAAATAAGGATGTGGAATGAACGAAAAGTACGCCGCACTACGGGCCAACGTAGGCATGTTGGGCCAACTGCTGGGTAAATCCATCAAGGATCATCAAGGGCAGGCCTTCCTCGACAAGATTGAGACCATTCGCCAACTGGCCAAGTCTTCCCGCAAGGGAAACGAGGCTGACAGAGAGCGCCTGCTCGACACCCTGCGTACCCTCTCCGATGACGAACTGCTGCCCGTGGCCCGTGCCTTCAGCCAGTTCCTCAACCTGGCGAACGTGGCGGAGCAGTTCCACACCATCTCCCGTCGCTGCGAAGAGCAGGTCTGCACCCCGGACCCGCTGGAGCAGATGTTCGACAAGCTGAAAGCCTCCAACCTGTCCCAGGAGGCCATCATCCAGGCCGTGCGCGAGCTGGACATCGATCTGGTGCTGACCGCTCACCCCACCGAGGTGACCCGTCGTACCCTGATCCACAAGCACGTGCAGCTCAACGACTGCCTCGAGGCCCTGGAACTCTCCGATCTGCTGCCCCGCGAGCGGGACAAGATCCAGAGTCGCATCGAGCAACTGGTCAACCAGGCCTGGCACACCAACGAGATCCGCGAACAGCGCCCGACCCCGGTGGACGAAGCCAAGTGGGGCTTCGCCGTGGTGGAAAACAGCCTGTGGCCAGCCATCCCCGAATTCATGCG
The DNA here is from genome assembly GCF_040908425.1 of Aeromonas sp. R2-1. NCBI lineage: Bacteria > Pseudomonadati > Pseudomonadota > Gammaproteobacteria > Aeromonadales > Aeromonadaceae > Aeromonas > Aeromonas sp. R2-1. The sequence goes on along the minus strand of NZ_JBFODR010000055.1, from coordinate 134,348 downwards.
CAATCTGGACGAGCGCCTGCAACACCATCTGGGTGTGCGGCTGCCGCTGGACGCCGCGCCGGTCAAGTTCACCTCCTGGATGGGCGGTGACCGCGACGGCAACCCCTTCGTCACCGCCAAGGTGACCGCCGAAGTGCTGGAGCTGGGCCGCTGGATGGCGGTGAGCCTGTTCTACAAGGACATCAAGGAGCTTACCTCCGAGCTCTCCATGGCCGATTGCACCGACGCCGTGCGTGCCCGGGTCGGCGACAATCCCGAGCCCTATCGCGCCCTGGTGCGTGAGCTGCGCGAGCAGCTGCGCGAGACCCAGGAGTACCTGACTGCCAAGGTACAGGGCCAGGCGAGCGAGAGCCGGGATCTGGTCAAGAGCACCGCCCAGCTGCGCGAGCCCCTGGAGCTCTGCTACCACTCCCTGCACGCCTGCGGCATGGGCAACATCGCCGACGGCATGCTGCTGGACGTGCTGCGCAAGCTGGCCTGCTTCGGCATCCACCTGGTCAAGCTGGACATCCGTCAGGATGGCGAGCGTCACGGCCAGGTCTTCTCCGAGCTAACCCGCTACCTGGGTGTGGGCGACTACGCCGAGTGGAGCGAAGAGGACAAGCAGGCCTTCCTGCTGCGCGAGCTGAACTCCCGCCGCCCCCTCATCCCGAGCGACTGGGATCCCAGTGCCGAGACCCGCGAGACCATCGACACCTGTCGCGTCATCGCCCAGCACGACCCCGATGCGTTCGGCATCTATATCATCTCCATGGCCGGTGCCCCGTCCGATGTCTTGGCGGTCCAGCTGTTGCTGAAGGAAGCTGGCTGCAAGTTCCGCATGCCGGTTGCCCCGCTGTTCGAGACCCAGGAAGACCTGATGGCGGGCACCGCCGTGATGGAACGCCTGCTGTCGGTGGACTGGTATCGCGGTTACATCCAGGGCCGTCAGTACGTGATGATCGGCTACTCCGACTCCGCCAAGGATGCGGGCATGATGGCCGCTGGCTGGGCCCAGTACGCCGCCATGGAATCCCTGGTGGCGCTGGCTGAAGCCAACAACATCCGCCTCACCCTGTTCCATGGCCGCGGCGGTACCGTCGGCCGTGGCGGCGCCCCCGCCCATCAGGCGATCCTGTCGCAACCCCCGGGATCCCTGCGCGGCGGCCTGCGGGTCACCGAACAGGGGGAGATGATCCGCTTCAAGTTCGGCCTGCCGAAGGTGGCCATCCAGAGCCTGAACCTCTACACCAGCGCTGTGCTGGAGGGGAACCTGCTGCCGCCGCCCAAGCCGAAAGAGAGCTGGCGCGCCGTGATGGAGCAGCTGGCGTCTGTCTCCTGCGATCACTACCGCAGTATCGTGCGCGGTCACCCGGACTTCGTGCCTTACTTCCGCGCCGCCACCCCGGAGATGGAGCTCGGCAAGCTGCCGCTCGGTTCCCGCCCCGCCAAGCGCAAGCCCAACGGCGGTGTCGAGAGCCTGCGCGCCATCCCCTGGATCTTCGCCTGGACCCAGAACCGGCTGATGCTGCCGGCCTGGCTCGGCGCCCACAAGGGATTGCAACAGGCCATCGACGACGGCCAGAAGAGCGTGCTGGACGAGATGAGCCGCCAGTGGCCCTTCTTCCGCACCCGTCTCGAGATGCTGGAGATGGTGTTCCTCAAGGCCGACCTCTGGCTGGCGGAATACTATGACACCCGCCTGGTGCCGGAGAACCTGTGGGCACTCGGCAAGCAGCTGCGTCAGGAGCTTGCCGACTCCATCGAAGTGGTGCTGAAACTGCGCCCGCAGGGCGACCTGCTGGACGATCAGCCCTGGATCAAGGAGTCCATCAAGCTGCGCAACCCCTACACAGACCCGCTCAACGTGCTGCAGGCCGAGCTGCTCAATCGCTCCCGCAACCACCCGGAGACCCTGCACCCCGAGCTGGATCAGGCGCTGATGGTCACCATCGCCGGCATCGCCGCCGGCATGCGCAACACCGGCTGATCCCGGACCGTTGCAAACAAGGGCGCCCCGGCGCCCTTTTTCGTCTCTGCCGGGCACGGGGATCCCGACATTGCCGCCAGCACAGCCCCCTCTAAGGGAAAAAAGCATCCACAACAAACAGGGCGCCATGATGGCGCCCTGTTTTATTTCGCGATATAGGCTTTCATCAGGAGACCTGGTTGCGACCCCGACGTTTTGCCTCGTAAAGTCGCTGGTCCACGCATTGAAGCCAGTCATCCATGCGCCTGTAACTCATCTGATAGGGTGTGAGCCCCACGCTGATGGTGACGGTGATCGCCTGGTGCTGGTACAGGAAGGTGTGCTGCTCCACCTGGCGCCGGATGCGCTCCATGATGGTGTGGGCCTCCTCCAGGGTCGTGCCCCGCAGCAGCAGGATGAACTCCTCCCCGCCAAATCGCGCCACCAGATCCTTGCTGCGCACCGCCTGCATCAGGAGCCCCGCCAGCGACGCCAGCACGGCATCTCCGGCAAGGTGTCCATATACATCATTGATTTGTTTGAAGAAGTCGATATCTATCAAGGCCAGGCAGCAGGCCTCCCCTTCGGCGGGATGGTGCTGGACGTGATCCAGCAACACGTTGGCCTGCTGGAAGAAGCTGCTGCGGTTGGGCAGCTTGGTCAAGAAGTCGTGCTCGGCGTTGAAGCGCAGCACCCGCTCCATGCGGCTGCGTTCGTCCTCCAGGTTGCGGGCGTGGATAAGGGTGCCAAGGGCCGTGGTGAGGGGCTCGAGCAGGCTGACATGGGTCTCGTCAAAGCCACCCGGGCGGTTGGCCAGAGCAATCATGCCGATCGCCTCTCCCTTATGGCGGATGGGAATGCCGAGGAAGCTCTCCAGGTGCGGATGACCACGGGGGGAGACACCGCGACTGGCTGGATGGCTCGGCAGATCGTTGCAGCACACCAGGGTATTGTGGGTCACCACGTGCCCAAACAGGTTGTCGAGCTTGCTGAAGATGAGCCCGCCCCGACTCTGGCGCTGCTGCTCATACCAGGCGTGGGTCGCCTCGTCCCAGGAGACATTGGAGATGGAGGGGACATAGAGACTGGGGCGACCATCCTCGTACTGGATGATGCCGATGAAACCATAGGAGCTCTCGCTCACGCTCAGCAGCCGCTCGAAGACGGTGTCGCAGGCGGAGCCGAGATTGCGATCGAGCAGAAAACTCTGGTGCGCGGCCACCACGATGTCAAACAGCTGGCTCTGCTGCTCGACCCGCTGCTTGGCCATCACCGCCGAGGTAATGTCGTGCGCCAGCTTGACCACCCCCAGCAGGGTGCCGGCCTCGTCGCTCACGGGCATGTAGGTAGCATGGAGCCAGAGGGGGCTGCCACCTTGCCTGACCCGGCGAAACTCCCCCGACTGGATCTCGCCACCCAATACCTTCTGCCAGAAGAGATCATGCTCCGCCTGCAGATCCGGCGGCAACAGCATGAGATGGGACTGGCCCACCAGCGCTTCGGGGGGATAGCCCAGCATGTCGCAAAACAGGGGGTTGACTGACACCATGCGACCATCGAGATCGAACTCGACCATGCCATAGGCCCGATCAAGGGCGGTCAGCCTGGCAAGGGTCTCATATCGATCCATCGCGTCGATATCGCGAGCGCAAAGTGCTGTGGTATTCATGGCTACGATTCCTTTCGATCGCCGGCGCATTGCATTGGAATGCGGGGACAAGTGCCCAAATCATAGGATCCGGCACCCGGTTACGCTAACACAGGCCCCGATTGGGTGTGAAGACTGGTTCTTGCCACATCCGGCTCCCGAGCGCAGACTGTCTGGCCTTGCCACGGTTCGAGGAGACCCCATGACACCCGCCATCAACTTGCTGAAAAAGCTCAAGATCCCCCACAGGCTCTACCCCTACGAGTGTGAAGCCCACGACGACTTCGGCAAGCATGCCGCCACCCAGCTGGGTCTGCCCGAGGCGCAGGTGTTCAAGACCCTGCTCGCCCATCACGACAAGCAGGCGGTGGTGGCCATCGTGCCCTCCTCGGGCATGTGCAGCCTCAAGCAGCTCGCCAAGGCCACCGGGCTCAAGAAGGTGGAGATGATGAAGCCGGCGGAAGCCGAAAAGCTGACCGGCTACAAGGTGGGCGGCATCAGTCCCCTGGCCCAGAAGAAGCTGCTGCCCACCGTGCTGGACGACTCCGCCATGGCCTTCGACGAGATCCTGGTGAGCGGTGGCAAGCGGGGGCTCTCGGTCGGCGTGGCCCCCGGGGACATGGTCCGGCTGATGAACTGGATTGCGGCCCCCATCGGCGATCACCACGACTGAACAAACAAAAGAGGCGCCATGACTGGCGCCTCTTGCGTCTGGATGTCGGATCTGGCACCTTGTGTGCGAAGGATACCCAAAGCCCCGGCACCGGAAACCGCCCCGTCCCGGCGGGTGATCTGCCGCCCTCAACACGCCGCAGAGCGGCAGGCGGCGGTCAGTTCGGAAAGCCGGCGACGCTGACGCCCGGCATGGTCGAAGTTACCGTCCTCCAGCCAGCGCTCGAAGCACCCTTTCAGGGCGGGCCACTCGCTGTCGATAACGGAGAACCAGGCCGTATCCCGGTTGTGTCCCTTGTCCACCCGCGCCTGACGGAAGGTCCCCTCATAGTGAAAGCCCAGGCGCAGGGCCGCCTGGCGCGAAGGCAGGTTCAGGGCATTGCACTTCCACTCGTAGCGCCGGTATCCCAGAGCAAAGGCATTGGCCATCATCAACACCATGGCCGCCGTCGCCAGCCGTGACTGCTGCATGGCGGGGGAGAAGTGCAGCCAGCCCACCTCGATGCTGCCCGCCAGGGGATCGATGCGCAGGTAGCTCGCCAGTCCCAGCGCCCGTCCGCTCCCCTCGTCGATGATGCCGTAGAACTGGGGATCCCGCTTGGTGGCCACCTCCCGCAGCCAGACCCCCATGGCGGCCTCGTCCGCGAAAGGGCCGCTGGTCAGGTAGGTCCACATGGCCCCGCTGTCGGCACCGAACGCCTGCCACAGATCCCCCAGGTGGCGCTCGGGATCAAGGGGCTCGAGACGACAGCCCCAGCCATGCAGGGCGCGGTGGGGAGGGAACTCGGCGCCGCGCCATTCTGGCAGCGCACGCCCCAGAGGCTGCCCAAAGTCGTTGAAAAGGGCGGCGCCTCCCTCATTGCAACGTTCAACAGGCACAGGCAATTCCCCCTTCCAGCAGCACTCCGGGCTCGCTGCCCGTGGCGACGGCGAAACCGTCCTGACGCCACCAGTGCAGACCCCCTATCAACTCCTTGACCTCAAACCCGAGGGACGCCAGCTTGTAGGCCCCCTGGGTCGAACCGTTGCAGCCGATGCCGTCGCAATAGCAGACATACACCAGGTTCCGGTCCAGTACCGCCGTGGTCGACGCCGTCATGGTCCTGTGGGGGAAGGAGATGGCGCCGGGAATGTGCCCCTCGGCATAGTGTGCGGGGGAGCGGGTATCGATGACCACGATCCCCGCCACCCCGGCCAGCAGATCGGCGGCCAGATCCGCCGGATCGGTACGAAACTTCAGTTGGGCCTCGAAAAAGGCGCTGGCTTCGGCGGCCCCTGCCACCCCTGTGCTCAATACATGACTCATCCTGAACGCTCCTGATGACTAGATGACGATCTCTGTGGTGACGACGGTGTTGACCGAGTTGGCGATGAAGCACTCCTCATGGGCCTGGTGGTGCAACTGCTCCAGATCCGCCAGAGCGGGCTCCTGCTCTCCCCCGAAGATCACCCTGGGACGCAGCGTGACCCGGGTCATGGCGAGGCGACCTTGCCCGTTTTTCGCCATGATGCCGACCGCGTCGTCCCGGTAGCTCTCTACCCGATAGCCCGCCTTCGCCGCCAACCAGAGGAAGGTGAGCATGTGGCAACTGGAGAGGGCCGCCACAAACGCCTCTTCCGGGTCCACATGTTCCGCCACCGAGTAGGGCAGCGGCACCACATGGGGAGAGGAGGAGGCCGGCACCCTGACCCCGCCATCAAACGCCCACTCATGGGCCCGGCTGTAACGCTGATCGACGAAGGGCTCGTGCTCCCCCCGCTGCCAACTGATGGTGGCACTGTATTCCGACATGCAGACTCCTTGTGTTGCCAATCCGTGCCGCCCGCTGGCGCCACCCTGTGACCACCAATGTAGCGACAAAATGGCCTTGCCACGCCGACCAATTTTGCCAATATGGGCAGACCAATTTCATCGAGCCGCCACCATGACCATCCACCCCACCCGCTCTGCCCGTCGGTCGCCAGCCCCACAGCCGCGCCATGCCCTGCGGGCAGGATCCCTGCCTCGAAAGGGGCGCAACCCCCGCGCCAACGGGAGCGCATCATGACCGTTCTGCCAACGCTCTTCGCCAGCCAGCAGCAAGGGGATCTGCCCCTGCACGAACAACTGGTGCGCACCCTGCGCGAGGCCATCCTGGCGGGCCACCTGCCCCTGCACAGCCGCCTGCCCGCCAGCCGTCTCCTGGCCCGGGATCTCGGGATCTCCCGCAGCACGGTGGAACTGGCCTATGGCCGGCTCGAGGCGGAGGGGTATCTGGTGCGCAAGGTGGGCGCCGGCAGCTTTGTCGCCCTGGCGGCGGTGCGCCCCACGCCGCGCCCGCCCCAGTCAGCGGCTGGCCTCTCCCGCCGCGGCCAGGAGATGGCCCTGGGTGGCGCCTGTCACGACGTGCCCGAGGTGGGCACCACCTTTGCTTCCAGCCAGCCGGATCCCCGTCTCTTCCCCCAGGCACTCTGGGGTCGGCTGATGCAGCAACAGTGGCGCCAGCGCGCCAGCGACTGGATGAACTACGGGGATCCCCAGGGGCTTGGGGAACTTCGCGCCGCCATCAGCAGCTATCTGGTGCAATCACGCGGCGTGGTGTGCGAGCCGGATCAGATCCTGATCCTCACCAGCTCCCAGCAGGGGATCCTGCTGGCGACCCAGTTGCTCATCGATGCCGGTGACACCGTCTGGGTGGAAGACCCCGGTTATCCCGGGGCTCGCACCGCCATGGAGAGCGCCGGTGCCCGGGTGCATCCGGTGCCGGTGGATGAAGAGGGGCTCAACCCTCATGGGGATCATCCTGCACCGCGCCTCATCTACTGCACCCCGGCACACCAGTATCCCCTTGGCGTCCCCATGAGCCTGCCCCGCCGCATGGCGCTGCTGGCCGAGGCAGAGCGTCACGGCGCCTGGATCCTGGAAGACGATTACGACGGGGAGTACCAGTATGATCAGCGTCCGCTGCCCGCCCTGCAGGGGCTCGACGGCCAGGGGCGGGTGATCTATGTGGGCACCTTCAGCAAGGTGCTGTTCGGCTCGCTGCGCCTCGCCTACCTGGTGCTGCCCAGGCCGCTGATGGACTCCTTCTGCCGCGCCAGGGCCGCCGTCGACGGCCACAGCAACCAGTTGCAGCAAGCGGTCACGGCAGACTTCATCCGGGGCGGGCACTTCGCCACCCACCTGCGCCAGAGCCGCCTCCTCTACCAGAGCAGACGGGATCTGCTGCTGGCGGAACTGGCCGAGCACTGCCCGGGGCTCACCCCCATCCACAGCGGCGCCGGCCTGCAGTGCGCCGTGCTGCTGCCCCCCGGTGGCGAGGCGCGCTGGACCAATGCCGCCAATACCTGCGGGTTGGGGCTGCGCCATCTGGGCCAGTTCTACCTGGGCCCGCCGACACTGGAGGGGTGGCTGCTCGGCTTCGGCTGCCTCGACAACCAGACGCTGCGCCAACTCTGTCGTCGCCTGGGTCTCTTGATGAAATCCGCATGACCCCCTTCTCAAGAGGTCAGATCTGCCAGAGCCTGATAGCGCTGTGTCGACGGGAATGGCCCGTCTATACTGGGCACAATCCCGTTGCCGAACCCGGTCAAGATGCATCGAATCCTGCTCCTTTTGCTCGCCCTCTCCCTCCCGTCCCTCACGATGGCGGCCACCCGCTTCACCCTGATCACCGGGGAGACCCAACAGGATGTCCGCATGAATTATTACCGGGCGGCGATGCGGCTGGCGCTGGAGAAAACACGGCCCGATTACGGCGACTATGAACTGCTCGACGCCATCAGGATGAACAAGGCGAGGATGCGGCTCGAAGTGCAAACGCCGGGCAAGAATGCCCTCTTCATCGTCGACAGCTGGCCCCAGGAGATCCCTCAACCCGGTGTCACCCTGGTCCCCTTCCCCATCGATCTGGGCGTGCTCGGCTACCGGGTCTGTTTTGTCGGCAGCGCCCGTGCCCAGGCCCTGGCCGGGGTTCACACCCTGTCCCAGTTGCAGCAGTTCACGCAAGGGGTGGGCACAGGCTGGCGGGATGCCGACATCCTGCGCTACAACGGCTTCAGGGTGCAGGAGGTGGATAACTATGAGTCACTGTTTCGCCTGGTGGCCCGTGGCCGGATCGATCTCTTCTGCCGTGGTGCCAACGAGATATTGAGCGAGTGGAAAAACCACAGACCCGGCCTGCCGGGGCTGACCGTGGATAGCCATGTCGCCCTCTTCTATCCGCTCATCCACTCCCTCTACAGCCACGCCACCTACAGCAAGGAGCGCGAGCGCCTTTTGCGCGGCCTGCAACTGGCCTGGAAAGATGGCTCCCTGCAGCGCCTCTGGCGCCAACATTTCCAGCCTTCCCTGGTCTTTGCCCGACTCGATTCACGCCAGATCTTCCGGCTGACCAACCCGCAGTTGCCCGACGAGAGCACCGACTACCGCGCCTATCTCTATGACCCGATGAGGGATGACTTTGGTATCGCTCCCTGACTGGCTCGCCGGTTCTCCCCTGTCAGGCAGGCTCCCCTTGCGCACTCTCTGCCTGGCGCTGCTGCTCTGGTTGCTGCCGACCTGCGTCATGGCCGCTCCCGGCAGCATTCGTGCCTGCATGGAGAACAGTGATTCGCCTCCCTGGTTGCTGATGTCCGGCGAGGGGATAGTGCAGTTCCACCTCAAGGAGGTGGCAAACCGGATCGGGCATCCCATCATTCTCACCCCCCTTCCCTGGAAACGCTGCCTCTCCCTCGTCAGCCAGGGCCAGCTCGATGCCGCCGTCAAGCTGAGCTACAGCGAAGAGCGTGCTCGCACCATAGGGGTCTATCCCATGCGACAGGGGGCACCTGATCCCGCCAAGCGCCTGCTCACCGAGAGCTACAGCCTCTACCAGCCAAAAGGCGGACAGGTTCGCTGGGATGGCCGGCAGCTCGTCGCCCCTGGCGTCATTGCGGCGCAGTCCGGTTTCTCCATCGTCGCCCAGCTGCAGGAGAGCGGTGTCAGGGTGGATGACTCCAGCAGGGAACCACTGATCCTGCTCAAGAAGGTCGCGATGCAGCGCGCCGTTGCCGCCGCCCTGCAAACCGGGGTCGCAGAACGGACCCTGGCCGCCCACCCGCAGTTGCAGGCCACACTCGAGCGGATCACCCCTCCCCTGGTCGAAAAACCCTACTACCTCATCTTCTCCCACCCCTTCCATCAAGCCCACCCCGATCTCAGCCAACAGGTGTGGGACGAGATTGAGGAGGTGCGACACTCCGCAGCCTATGCCCGCTTCGTCACAGGCATGGCGTCACAGGGGACCCCCTAACCCCAGACCCTCTCTTCAGCCCTGTTCGCGGCACAGGGCAAGCCAGGCCTCGGCGGTGCGGGAGAGGTAGCGATCCCCTGGCCAGATCACCCCGAGCCGCCAGCTCAGCGCCGGGGCCAGAGGGCGCAACACCAGCCCATCCGGCGTCAGCCGCCGGCAGATGGGCTCCGGCAGGAAGGCGACCCCCATGCCGCTTCGCACCATGGCGGTGAGAAAGTCCCACTGGCTGCTGCGGGCCGCCACCTGGGGCACGAACCCGGCTTGCTCGCAGGCCTGCTCCAGCCGCTCGCTCAGGGTGAAGGCCTGGGTATAGAGCAGGAAGGGTTCGTCCCGCAGAGCCTCCAGCCGGATCTCGCCCCCCTCGCGCCAGCGGGGCAGGTCCGGTAGCACCACCCGGATGGGGTAACTGTCCAGCTCTAGGGCGCAGAGGGCCCCCTCTTCCCTGGTCGGCAGCATGGTGATGGCGAGATCCAGCTCCCCCGCCAGCACCGCCTGCTCGATGCGCCGCCCGCCATATTCGACGATGGAGAGCTCCACACCGGGGTAGCGGCTGCGATAGGTACGGATGAGATCCGCATAGACATGGCCCACCATGGGCGGGATGCCGAGGGCAAGACGCCCGGATTGCAGGCTCTGCAGATCCGCCAGCTCCGCCTCCAGCTGCTGCATCTCCACCAGGATGGTCTGGGCCCGATTGAACAGCACCTGGCCGCTGTCGGTCAGGGTGAAGCGGCGGCCGACCCGGCTCAGCAGGGGCTGGCCCAGCTCCTCTTCCATGTTGCGGATCATTTTGCTGATGGTGGGCTGGGTGACGAACAGCTTTTCGGAGGCGCGGGTGAAGCTCTGCTCCCGCACCAGCTCGACGAAGTAACGCAGGGCTCGAATATCCATGGTGCTCTCTTGACGGGGATGGCTGGCTAAATCATGCCTCTTTGGCATGATTTTGATAATTTAAATTCATTTTTTGCAGGTTTGGTCCCTCTCTATACTGTGAGCAGGTTCACAGAAAGACGCTCGCCATGAAAACCCTCTGCCTTCGCTGGTTGCAAACCCTCTTCCAAATCGCCCTGCTGGCGGCCATCTGGTTGCTGGCCGACATCGCAGTGCGCACCTTGCACCTGCCCCTGCCCGCCAACCTCACCGGCATGTTGCTGCTGCTGGTCTGCATCCTGCTCGGGGTGGTCAAGGCCCAGTGGTTCAGTGCCGGGGCCCGCTGGCTGCTGGCGGAGATGCTGCTCTTCTTCGTCCCTGCCGTGGTGGCCGTGGTCAACTATCAGGAGCTGCTGCTGCAGGAGGGGTGGCGCATCATGGTGGTCCTGATCGTCAGCACCGTGCTGGTGCTCGGCACCACGGCGCTGGTGGTGGACAGGGTCTATCGCCTCGAGCTTAAGCTGGCCCGCCGGAGTCGCCGCCATGTCTGACACCCTGCTCGGCCTGCTCTGCTTCGCCCTGACCCTGCTCTTCTACTACGCCAGCAAGTGGCTCTATGGCAAAAAGCGCATCCTGCCCCTGATGCCGCTGCTGCTGGCCCCCACCCTGCTGGTGGCCGTGGTGATGTTGTTCCACATTCCCTACCGGGACTACATGGCCGAATCCCACTGGCTGCTCTGGCTGCTGGGCCCTGCCACCGTCGCCTTCGCGGTGCCCGTCTACGAGAATCGCCAGCTGATGCGCCGCCACTGGCTCTCCCTCTCGGTCGGGGTCGTGGCGTCCGTGGTGATGGCGGTGGGCAGCACAGTGCTGCTGGCCCGCTGGCTCAACCTCTCCGAGCTGTTGCAACGCAGCATGGCCATGAGATCCATCACCACCCCCTTCGCGGTGGAGGCGACCCGTTCCGTGGGTGGCAACGCCGATCTCACCGCCCTGTTCGTGGTGCTGACCGGCGTCATCGGCATGGCGGTGGGAGAAAGCGTGCTCACCGTGCTCGCCATCCGCAGCCGCCTTGGCAAGGGCGCGGGCTTTGGTGCCTCGGCCCACGGGGCCGGGACAGCCAGGGCCTATCAGATGGGCAACGAGGAGGGGGTGGTCTCCAGCATGGTGATGATGATCGCCGGCATGGCCACCGTGCTGCTCGCCCCCCTTCTGGGCAGGCTGTTCTGGTAACACCGCCACCCGATAACAGAAGAGGCGCCCTGGGGCGCCTCTTCTCATTGCATCGTGTCACGCAGCCTCAGAGACTGGCGCAGATCTGCCAGAGATCGTACTGGATGGCGGCGGCCGTCACTTCCCGGCCCGCTCCCGGCCCCTGGATCACCAGGGGGTTGGTGCGATAGCTGTCGCTCTCGATGGCGAACACGTTGTCGCAGGGCAAGAGGTTGGCAAACGGGTGATGGGGCTCCAGCGCCTCCAGCCCGACGCGGGCCTTGCCGTCGTGCTCGAAGCGGGCGACATAACGCAGCACCTTGCCGACCCGGCGCGCCCCCTCGAAGGCGGTCTGGATAGGGTCATCCAGCTCCTTGAGCCTGTCCATGAACTGATCCGCACTCACCTTGCGCAGGACCACCGGCACCAGGTTCTCCAGCTCGATGTCGGCGGAGTCGAGTTCGAAGCCCGCCTCCCGCGCCAGGATGAGCAGCTTGCGGCGCACATCCTGACCGGAGAGATCCTCCCGGGGATCCGGCTCGGTCAGGCCGTGTTGCCACGCCTCGTCCACCAGTTCGGAGAAGGGGCGAGTGCCGTCATACTGCTGGAACAGCCAGGAGAGGGTGCCGGAGAAGATGCCGGAAACCCCCTGGATGCGGTCACCGCTCTGGCGCAGCATCTGGATGCTGGACTGGATGGGCAGCCCGGCCCCCACGGTGGCGTTGTAGCGCCACTGCACCTGGTGGTCGCGACAGGTCTGCTTGATGCGCTGGTAAAACTCGCTGTCGGCGGCACCGGCAAACTTGTTGGCGGCGATGATGTGGATGCCGAGCTGGGCAAAGTCCGGGTAGTAGCGGCTCACCGTCTCGCTGGCGGTCATGTCGAGCGCGATCAGGGAGTCAAAACTGTGCTGCTCCAGCTGGGAGAGCAGCTCCGGCCAGATGAGCGGCTTGGGATGGAAGTTGTCCTGTACCTTGAGGGGATCCAGCCCCTCCTCGTCCAGCAGCCCGCCCTTGGAGTCGAAGACCCCGTAGAGGGTGAGCGCCAGATTGAGCTCGTGCTCGAGGCGCGCCTTCTCGCGGGCATAGAGCCCCAGCCAGTGACCGCCGATATTGCCTTTGCCGAACACCACCAGCCCGACCCGGGTCGGGCGGCTGAACAGGGCACTGTGCAGAGCGATGAGCAGCGGCTCCAGCACGATCTGGCGCAGCACGGCCACCAGGCTCAGGCCGTCTTTGGCCACCTGCACGAACTCCAGAGGCTGATCCGCCAGCAGCTGATAGAAGCGGTGGCACTGCTCGGCGTTGTCGGTAACGCCGGCCCCCACCAGGGCGACCAGGCTGAACCCCTCCTTCTGGATGAGGCCGGTAAAGTTGCCCTGCAACTGGAAGTCACGGAGCACCTCAAAGGCCCCTTGTGCCACCTCCAGGGTGTAGGCCAGACGCAGGACCCGTCGATCCGGCTGGCGCTGCAGGGTGAGCGGATGGAGGCGATGGCGGGCCAGATGGGCCTCGATGGCCGCCACTGTCTGCTCAAAGTCCGTCTGCGGCAGCACCTTGAGCTCGATGAGAGCGATCTGATCCACCGAGGAGACGATGCGGGCACCGCCGGAGCGGGGCGCACGGCGCAGGATGTGGGTGCAGCCTTCGTCCGGATTGTAGCTGCAGCGCAGGGTGAGGCGCTGGCGGCTGTCGGCCACCGGCTGCAGGGTACGCGAATGCAGAACCGAGGAGCCCAGGCGCGCCAGCTCGTTGGCCTCGGCCAAGCTCAGGCGCTCCAGCAGACGCGCCTCTTTCACCCGGCGCGGGTCGGCACTGTAGACCCCGGCCACGTCGCTCCAGATGGTGGTGGACTCGCCGTCCGCCAGCGCCGCCAGGAGGCTGGCACTGTAGTCGGAGCCGTTGCGCCCCAGCAGCAGGGAACGCCCCTCCATGTCGGCGGCGATGAAGCCGGTCACCACGATGCGACCGGCGTGCTCGGCCAGGCGGGCCTTGAGCAGCTCGCTGGAGAGGGCGGTATCCACCTTGATGAGGGCGCCGTCTTCTGCGCGCAGGAAGCTGCGAGCATCGAGCCAGGCGGCCGCCTCACCCCGGCTGGTGAGCAGGGCAGCCAGCAGGCGGGCGGACCACACCTCGCCAAAGGCGAGCAGGCCGTTGCGCTCGAAGCGGTCAAACTGTCCCTCCAGGGTCTTGGCGATCAGCTGCATGTCGTCCGTCAGTTGCTGACTCAGATCGAGGTGAAGCTCCCCTTCCAGCAGGCCGTCGATCAGGCTCTGCTGATAGGCGTGCAGGGCGGTGATGGCTTCGCCTGCGGCCTCATCCCCCGCTTCCGCCAGCTCCACCAGCTGGATCAGCCGGTTGGTGGTCTTGCCCGCGGCGGAGACAACCACCAGCTCGTTGCCCCCCACCTGTTGCTCGACAATGCTGGCGACCCGGCGATAACAGACCGGATCCGCCAGGCTGCTGCCGCCGAACTTGTGTACATGGCGCCGCTTGAAGACTGCCTCTGTTGCCACCACACACTCTCCTTGTTGTTGTTCCATTACTTCACCTGCTCTGCCTGTTGTGCCAACTGCGCCTGTTCAAACCCCTGGGCCAGATCGGCCACCAGATCCTCACCGTGTTCGATCCCCACCGACAGGCGCAGCAACTGGGCACTGATACCCGCCGCCTGCTGGGCCGCAGGGGTCATGGCCCTGTGGGTCATGCTGGCCGGATGGGCCACCAGACTCTCCACCCCGCCGAGGGACTCCGCCACCGAGAAGAGGCGCAGCCCCGCGAGGAAGGCGCGCAGCCCCGTCTCGTTGCAATCGAGCTCAAAACTTAGCATGGCGCCAAAGCCGGACTGTTGACGGCGCGCAATGTCGTGGCCCGGATGGCTCGGCAGGCTGGGGTGATAGATACGCTTGACCAGCGGCTGCTGCTGCAAGAAGGCGAGGATGCGATCCGTGTTCTCCTGATGGGTGCGCAGGCGCGGGGCCAGGGTACGCAGACCCCGCAGGGTGAGGTAGGAATCAAAGGCACCGGAAGTGAGCCCCAGGCAGTTGGCCCACCACACCAGGGAGTCGGCCAGAGCCTGATCCTTGGCGATCGCAACACCCCCTACCACGTCGGAGTGGCCGTTGATGTACTTGGTGGTGGAGTGGACCACCACGTCGGCACCAAGGGCCAGGGGCTGTTGCAGCAAGGGGGAGAGGAAGGTGTTGTCCACCACCACCTGGGCCCCCACCCCGTGGGAGGCCTCGGCGATGGCGGCGATGTCCACCACCCGCAGCAGCGGGTTGGAGGGGGTCTCCACCCACACCAGTGCGGGTTTCTGGGCCAGCGCGGCGGCCAGCGCCCCCTCGTCTCCCTGATCCACGAACTGCACCTGGTAGTGGCCCTTGGCCGCCAGATACTCGAACAGGCGCCAGGTACCGCCGTAGCAGTCGTGGGGGGCGATCAGCAGATCCCCCGCCTTGAGCAGAGCCGTGGTCACCAGGTGAACGGCCCCCATGCCGGTGCCGGTCACCACGGCGCCGGCCCCCCCTTCCAGGGCCGCCAGGGCATCTGCCAGATTGGTGCGGGTCGGGTTGCCGGAGCGGGCATAGTCGTATTGACGGGGCTCGCCAAAGTCGGCAAAGGTGTAGTTGCTGGAGAGGTAGATGGGGGGCACCACGGCACCGTGCTGCGTGTCTGTCTCAATCCCGGTGCGTACCGCCAGGGTGGCCTTGTGGGTCATGTCACTCTCCTTGATGGGTTGCCGGAGCCGGTCCGCCTCGTGGGTCGTCCAGCCCCGCTCTCATTTTCGCTGGCCGGACTGCCGGCCCATGGTGCACCACACTACGCCACCTTAAAAAAGCCGTCAACACTTCTAGACGTCTAAATGGCTTTGCTGTTGGATTGCCATTGAATTCCTTAAGGGTTAAAATCCGCGCTCACGGCCAAACGACTACAGGTGGAACATGGGTACAGAGTGGAACGGCGACTACGTCAGCCCCTATGCAGAGCACGGCAAGAAGAGCGAACAGGTCAAGAAGATAACCGTCTCGATCCCGCTCAAGGTGCTGAAGGTGTTGACCGATGAGCGCACCCGTCGCCAGGTGAACAACCTGCGTCATGCGACCAACAGCGAGCTGCTCTGCGAAGCCTTCCTGCACGCCTTCACCGGCCAGCCGCTGCCCTGTGACGACGACCTGCGCAAGGATCACCCGGACAGCGTCCCCGCTGAGGCCCGCGCCATCATGGAAGCCCTTGGCAAAGAGATCGAAGACTTCGACGCCGAGTAATGCGGCTGCCCATGGCAAACGATGCATCCCTTTCAATGACGCGGCCCGGTGCCGCGTCATGCTTATCTGCCACCTCCCCCTTCAGCCTGCGTCACTACCAGAGCGACATACAGAGCCACAGTCATGACCACGCCCAGCTGGTGATCCCCCTCGTCGGCCCCCTCGAGATCGAGGTGCAGGGCCGGGGATGTCGCCTCGCCCCCGGTTTTGCCTGCATCATCGCCCCTGGCCTTCGCCACGACTACGCCGCCGACCCGGCGCACGTGTTTCTGGTGCAGGAGAGCCACTGGCTGCCAGCAGCCCTGGGGGACCACCCCTTCGTCGAGCTGGATGAGGCTCAGCGCCACTACCTCGCCTTCCTGCACCGCATGGTGGCCGAGGGGCGCCACGTGGCCGGCATGGATCAGGTGTGGCTCGGGCTGCTGACCGAGGGACGCGGCATGGGCCCCGCCGTCGCTCCCCGCATAGCCCCTCGTATCGCCAAGGTGCAGCGTCATATGGAAGCCCACCTCGCAGACCCCCTCACCAACGAGGAACTCGCCGCCATCGCCTGCCTCGGCCTGAGCCAGTTCAAACACGCCTTTCGCCAGCAGGTGGGCACGAGCGTCTCCCACTACCTCAGGATGCGGCGCATGGCGCTGGCCCGCACCCTGCTGGCCCAGACCGCCCTGCCCATAGGCGAGGTGGCCAGCCGCTGCGGCTACCAGAACCAGGGAGCCTTTGCCGAGCGCTTCCTGGCCGAGACCGGACTGACCCCTTCCCTCTGGCGCCGGCAAAACGGCTGCCTGCCGTAATCGGTCGGCTCTTTGCCGAAGACAATCCCCGGGCATTCGAGGCATGCTGAGGCTCATGCAAGGTATGAGCAACGAGGAGCCAAGATGCAGACCATAAGCTGGCAGGATTTCGAGATGGTGGAGCTCAGGGTGGGCACCCTGGTGCGGGTCGAGCCCTTCCCCGAGGCGCGCCGCCCCGCCTACAAGGTGTGGGCGGATTTCGGCCCCGAGCTCGGGGTGCGCAAGAGCAGCGCCCAGATCACCGACCTCTATCGACCGGAGGATCTGGTGGGCCGCCAGATCGTCGCCGTGGTGAACTTTCCCCCCAAGCAGATAGGCCCCATCCAGTCGGAGTTTCTGCTGACCGGCTTCTATCGCCCGGATGGCGCCGTGGTGATCGCCATCCCCGAGCAGGCGGTGGAGAACGGCGCCAAGCTGGGGTGAGACGACGGCAAGGCAACCAGAGAGCAGAAGCAAGAGAGGCGACCCCCGGGTCGCCTCTCTTGTTTGATGCTGACGGCCTGGCTTATTTCAGCAGGCTGAACAGCAGGGCCGAGACCGCCAGGGCACCGGTCAGCAGGATGAAGCCGTTGACCCAACGGTGACGGAAGCGGGCCAGCGCCTCCACCTTGTAGATGGCCACCACCGGCATGATGAAGAGGATCATGGCGATGACGGGGCCGGAGAGGGTCTCCATCAACCCCAGAATGCCCGGGTTGATGATGGCGGCGCCCCAGATGGCGAAGAACATCAGGGCGATGCCGAGCTTGTCCGCCTTCGCCAGCGGCAGGCCGGTGGGCTTGGCGATCAGGCTTTTCAGGCTCTCGCGGGCACCGAGGAAGTGGCCGAGGAAGGAGGAGCTGATGGCGATGAAGGCGATGAGCGGCCCCAGGGTCACGATCACCGGGTTGTCGGTGATGTTGGCGAGATAGGAGAGCACGGAGACGTTCTGGGCCTTGGCCTCGGCCAGCTGGGCCGGGGAGAGGCTCAGCACGCAGGAGAAGACGAAGAAGAGCACGAAGCCCACCAGCATGACGGTGGTGTTGCGCAGGATCAGGCCGCTCTTGGTTTCGGCCTGCTCCCCGTATTCCCGGCGCTGCACGTTGGCAAAGCCCGAGATGGCGGCGGCATGGCTGAAGGCGAACACGGTGACCGGCAGCGCCAGCCAGACGGTGTTGAGGAAGCTCGTGCCTTCAAAGGCGGTCACTTCCGGCCACTGCCACTGGGGAATGAGGTAGCAGGAGAGGGCCAGCAGGATCGCCGCCAGCGGGTAGACCATGACGGCGAAGGCCCGCAGCATCGCCTTCTCGCCGGCCAACATCACGGCGATCATGGCGAACACCAGCACGCCGGAGAGCATCACCCGATCCGGGGAGGCCAGACCGAGCTGGTTGACCATGAAGCTCTCCACCGTGTTGGTCAGCCCGACGCCGTAGATGAGCAGGATCGGGAAGATGGAGAGGAAATAGAGCGCCGAGATGAGGCGCCCGGCCATCTTGCCGAAATGCTCCTCGGCCACCTCGGTGAAGTCGGCCTGGGGGCGCGACGACGAGAGCACGAAACGCGCCAGCCCGCGGTGGGCCAGGAAGGTCATGGGACCGGCCAGCACGGCGACGATGACGAGGGGCCAGATCCCCCCCAGACCCAGGTTGATGGGCAGGAACAGAATGCCGGCGCCGACGGCGGTGCCGAACAGGCTGATGACCCAGTGGGTGTCGTGGCGACGCCAGCCGGTGCTGGCCATGGTGGAGGGGGAACCGGACAGCTCCCGTGAGACGTCTGCAGATAAACTCATCGATAAATCACTTTTACGTAGTATTAAAATCTAAAAAGATTGTGCTCCTTTAGCATTTAATTCTCAAAAAGGGAGACTGGCAGATCTCACTGGCAAAGCCCTGTTCCACCAGTGAGATTGGGAGGAAATTTCACCCCGGATTATTCGATTAATCCTGACATTAACCAAAAGTTAGGAATATAAAACCAAAATTAAAACCGACGTCGATTTTTTGTTTCGATGAAATGCATGTTTTCAGAATTAAATGAAATTTATGCCAGTGCAGCCAGATTGGATGTGATGATCCACTGCCGTTATCGCCATAACTAGCGAATCTCCCTGAAATCCCCGTAACCAGCCAGTGGATCACACCAATGCAATCAGGCGACCCTGTGGTCGCCTGATTGCATTCCCTGCGAGCTGGTCGACCCCTCAGTGGGCCAGAATGCGACCCCAGGCGAGATCCGGGTCCCCCATCACGATGAAGTCCGGGTTCTCCAGCGACTCGGTCTCGTTGTAGCTCAGCGGTTGCAGCGCCAGGCTGAGGATGCGCCCCCCTGCCGCCTCCACGATGCACTGGGCGGCAGCGGTATCCCACTCCCCGGTGGGGCCCAGGCGCACGTAGCAATCCGCCACGCCTTCCGCCACCAGGCAGGACTTGAGGGAGCTGGAGCCGAGCGGGATCAGCTCGTAGTGGATGGCCGGGTTGAGGCGACGGGTCAGGTTCTCCAGTTTCTGGCGGCGGCTGATGGCCACCACCAGGGAGTCTGGCTGATCGTGTTCATGATGGATGGCGCTGATGGGACGGCTCTCGCCGTTCGCCTCCTTGAAGGCGCCGTGACCACGCACCGCCCAGTAGAGCAGATCGGATTCGGGGGCATAGATGACCCCGAGCACCGGGACATTGTCCCGCACCAGGGCGATCAGGGTAGCGAAGTCGCCGCTGCCTGCGATGAACTCACCAGTGCCGTCCAGCGGGTCCACCAGCCAGTACTGGCGCCAGTTCGCACGCTGGCTGAAGGGGATGTCGGCCGCCTCTTCGGTCAGCACGGGGACATGGGGAGTGAGCGCTGCCAGCGCCTGTTTGAGGTAGGCATCGGCAGCAAGATCGGCACTGGTGACCGGGGTCGCATCCTCCTTCAACTGGCGTTCGAACTGACCGCCGCGATAGATCTCGTGAAGGATCCTGCCCGCCTCACGGGCGATCTCCTTGACCTCGGGTATCCAGGCCAACAACTCCTGCATGGTGCTTACCTCTGCCTCTGATTGCCAAACAGACCCTCTGCGGGCTAATTTCCCTGCTCCGCCAGCCATTTGCTGGCCAGCAGCAGGGCACTGATGCTGCGCGACTCGGTGAAGTCCGGTCGTGCCAGCAACTCGTCGATCCGGTTGAGGGGCCAGGGGATCACCTCGAGAGGCTCGGGCTCGTCACCGACCCGCTGCTCGGGGTAGAGATCCCGCGCCAGCAAGATGTCCATCCGGCTGGAGAAATACCCCGGCGCCAGCGACACCTGCTTGAGCAGGGTCAGGCTGCTCGCCCCGAAGCCCGCCTCCTCCATCAGCTCCCGGTTGCCCGCCTCGAAGGCATTTTCACCGGGGTCTATCAATCCCTTGGGGAAACCCAGCTCGTAGGAGTGGGTGCCCGCCGCGTACTCGCGCACCAGCAGCAGGGTGTGGGCATCGAACAGGGGCACCACCATGACGGCACCCCGGTTGCCGCCGCGCATCCGCTCGTAGACCCGCTCCTCGCCGTTGGAGAATTTCAGGTGAAGGGACTCCACCTTGAACAGCCGGCTCTCGGCCACGATCTCGGCCTTGAGGATCTCCGGCTTGCTCTTGTCATGGGCCATGGTCTCGACACTGAGGTGGACGGGATTGCGCTTGTGGGGATCGCTCATCGGGGGCTGACTGCTCGTTAAAAAATCGTGTTTCAAGAGTAAACGACTCCCCTGCCGAACACCACGGGGCAAAGAGGGGAAAGATGCCTGAAAAATCCGTTATAATGCGCCCCGTTTTTCCCATCACCACAGACATCGCGAGGCCCCATGTCGACTCCCCTGCCCTGGCACCAGATTGATACCGTGTTGCTCGACATGGATGGCACCCTGATCGATCTCCATTTTGACAGCCACCTGTGGCAAACCCTGGTGCCGGCGCGCTACGCCGAGCGACTCGGCCTGCCGCTGGCCGAGGCGAAGGCGCAGATAGACACCCACTATCATGCGGTCAACGGCACCCTCGACTGGTACTGCGTGGATTACTGGACCCGGACGCTCGGGCTCGACATCCGCGCCCTCAAACAGGAGATCCTGGAGAAGATCCAGTGGCGCCCCAACGTCATTCCCTTCCTGGCCGCACTCAAGGCCGCCGGCAAGCAGGTGGTACTCTTCACCAATGCCCATCCCGCCAGTCTGTCGGTGAAGGATGCACGCCTCGGCCTCGCCCAGCACCTCGATCTGATGGTGAGCACCCATGAGCTCGGGTGGTCGAAGGAGAGCCAGCACTGCTGGCAGGCACTGGCCGAGCGGCTGGCGTTCGACCCGGCCCGCACCCTCTTCGTGGATGACAGCGAGCGGATCCTGGCCGCCTCGGCCGAGTTCGGCATCGCCCACCAGCTCGGCATCCGTCACCCCGACAGCCAGATGCCGCCGCTCACCTTCCAGCACTTCCCGGCGCTCGACGACTACGCCGACCTGCTCCCTCTCGGCGCCTGACACGCACAAGGCCCTCTTCACGAGGGCCTTGTCACATCAGCTCAACAGCCTGCCGAGCGCATCCCGTTCATGAAAGCCCTCATGCCGCATCGCGCGGGGCCAGCACCCCCATGCTGGCCAGGTAGTCGAGGGCGCTTGGGGTGAAGCCAACCTCCGTGAGGTGCGCCGCCGTGAAAGGGGCTGCATGCAGAGGCAGGCCGCGGCTCACCCGTTCCATCCAGTCCGGATTGCCAAGGGCCGCCGTGCCCACCGCCACCAGATCGGCGCCGCCGGCCAGAGCCCGCTCCGCCGAATCTGCGTCGCTAATCTTGCCCGCCACCATGAGCGGCACCCGCCCGGCCAACCCGACCCTTACCGCCTCCAGCAGGGCGCCGCCGTCGGGATCCCCCGCCACCGCCTTGAAGCTGTCCCCCATGGAGAAGTGCAGGTAGTCGATCCCCTCGTCCGCCAGCAGGCGCGCCACCGCCAGCTGATGGGCCAGTTCGATGCCCTGGATATGGGCATAGCTCTCGGGGGAGAGACGCACCCCGACCAGGAAGCCCCGAGGTAGACGGGCGCGAATGCCGCGCACTATCTCCACTAGGATCCGCGCCCGGTTGGCGAGGCTGCCCCCCCAGCGGTCGGTGCGCCGGTTGTGCAGGGGGTTGAGGAAGTTGCAGAGCAGGAAGTGGTGGGCTGCGTGCAGCTCGACCCCGTGCAGGCCGGCACCATGGGCCCGTTCGGCGGCGCTCACAAAGGCGTCAATCAGCGTCAGAATCTCCTCCTCGCTCAGCCCCTTGACCCCGAGGGGGTAACGCCCGCCCGGCGCCAGCGCGCACGGGCCGACCGGCACCCCGTCGTTCAGCTCGGGCAGAGCCCGCATCCCGCCGTGATGCAGTTGCACCACCGCCAGCGCCCCGGCCTGCCGCGCACTGTCGGCCAGGGCCGTGAAGGCCTGCTGCTGAGCGTCCGTCATCAGGGCAGGCTGCCCCGCCCAGCAGCGCCCGCCGGACTGCACCTGGGTGGCGGCGGCGATGAGCAGGCCGAAGCCGCCACGGGCGCAGCGCGCCAGCCAGTCGAGCTCGGCCTGGCCGGGATCACCGCCTGCGCCGCTCATGTTGTGGGTCAAAGGGGCCAGCACGGCCCGGTTCTTGAGCCGCAATCCGGCTCGCTCGAAGTGGAAGCTGTCGCCCAATGTCTTGTTCATCGTCCTCTCACGGGATCGCAATGGCATGGCGGCCACTATAAACCCGGGCCACCAGGATATAATCAGGCGCACAAGCAAGACATTCATTCCCAGCAAGACACAATAGGCCACCCCTCATGCGTCACCACAAGCTCGACACCCTCTACCTGATGCGCCTGCTGGTCGCCATCGTCCGCTGTGGATCCTTCGCCGCGGCGGCGGCCCAGCTCGGCATCACCCCGAGCAAGGCGTCAAAAGATCTGCGCCACCTGGAGCAGAGCCTCGGCAGCGTGCTCCTGAGCCGCACCACCCGCCGGGTGCAACTGACCGACGCAGGAGAGCTCGCCTACCGCCAGGCTGACCAGATGATCGCCCTCCACGAGCAGTTGCTGGACGGCCTGCAGCGCCGCCGCTCGGCACTGTGCGGGGAGCTGCGCATCACGGCGCCGGATCTCTGGGGAGAAGTGGTGCTGACTCCGGTGCTGCTGCGCTTTCGCGCCGACCACCCGGAGGTGCGGATCATCGCCGACTTCAGCAATACCCCGGCCGACCTGCTGCGCGACAATCTGCACGTGGCGTTTCGCAGCACTGAGCTCGGCACCCAGCCCTACCTGGCGCGCCCCATCGCGGTGGACGATCTGGTGCTCTGCGCCAGCGCCGACTACCTGGACCGCCACCCGCCCCTCACCACACCGCAGGATCTGCACCAGCACAGCCTCATCACCCGCAGCCAGGAGTACGGCCGCCACGAGCGCTGGCCCCTGCTTGCCCAGGGGCGCGAGATCCCTCTCGAGGTAGTGGGCGAACTGGCCTTCAGCAGCAAGAAGGCGATTCACCAGGGGATGCGCCAGGGACTGGGGATAGCCCGCCTGCCGCGCTACCTGGTGGCGGCCGAGCTGGCCGAGGGGGTGGTGCGCGAAGTGCTGCCGGACTATCGCCCCAAGGGGGCCCATTTCTACGCCCTCTATACCCAGCGCCGGGCCGAGTCGGCCCTGGTCGGCCACTTCCTCGACTACGTCATCGAGGCGCTCACCCCTTCATGAGCGGATCACCAGGTGGTACTGCTTCTTGCCCCGGCGCAGCAGCAGGTAGTGGCCGAACAACCGATCGTCGGCGGTGAGCGGCTCATCCCGGCGGATCGCACCGTTGACGCTGACGGCCCCCGCCGCCAGCAGCTCGCGGGCGATCCGCTTCGAGTTGGCCAGGCCGCACTCCACCAGCAGGGTCACCAGATCCGTTTCCCCCTTGATCGGGCTGCTTGGCATGCCATCCTGGGCCAGCTGGGCCAGATCGCTCTCCCCAAGGCGCGCTACCTCGCCACTGAACAACGATTCGCTGATGCGCTGCGCCGCCGCCAGCGCCCCCTTGCCGTGTACCAGTTCGGTCAGCTCGTCCGCCAGCACCTGTTGGGCCAGCTTGCGCCCCTGCCGCTTCGCATCCTCCGCTTCCAGCGCCTCAATCTCGGCCAGCGGCATAAAGCTGTAGTAGCGCAGGAATCGGTAGACATCCTCGTCTGCGGTACCGAGCCAGAACTGGTAGAAGGCGTAAGGGGAGGTGAGCGCCGGGTCGAGCCAGATAGCGCCACCCTCGGTCTTGCCGAACTTGGTGCCATCGGCCTTGGTGATGAGCGGCAGCGTCATGCCATAGACCTGTGTCTGATGCAGCCGCCTAGTGAGGTCCATGCCGCTGGTGATGTTGCCCCACTGGTCGTTGCCGCCGATCTGCAGGGTGCAGCCGAGGCGCTGGTTGAGCACGGCGAAGTCCTGGGATTGCAGCAGGGTGTAGGAGAACTCGGTGAACGAGATGCCCTGATCCGGGCGGACCAGGCGCTGGCGCACCGATTCGCGGGCCAGCATGGCGTTGACCGAGAAGTGCTTGCCGATGTCCCGCAGAAAATCGAGGGCGGACATCTGCCCCATCCAGTCGGCGTTGTTGACCAGCAGCGGCGCCGCCAGCCCGTCGCTCGCTGGCAGCAGGGCGCTTATCTGGGCCGACAGGCTGGCGACCCAGCCCTGCACCGTCTCGGCGCTGTTGAGGGTGCGCTCGCTTGCCTTGAAGCTGGGATCGCCGATCAGGCCGGTGGCCCCGCCCACCAGAGCCACCGGGGTGTGGCCCGCCAGCTGGAAGCGGCGCAGCATCAGCAGTGGCACCAGGTGGCCGATGTGCAGGCTGCCAGCGGTGGGATCGAAGCCGCAGTAGACGGTGCGCGGGGTGGCAAGATGGTCGGCCAGCGCCACCGGGTCGGAATTCTGGGCCACCAGGCCGCGCTGGGTCAGCTCATCGAGCAAGTGAGGATTTGTCATGGAGGGCTCCAACAGAAAGAGAAAGAGGGCCATCCTCGCCGTTTGCAGTGCTGGCAGATATGTCCCCCAGGGGACAGTTTTGCCACTCCCGTGCTAGCATCCTGCCATCGTGGGGAAGCCATTCCCTGACCCGGAGCCCATCGCCATGCCCCCGTCTCCTGCCACGGATACCCTGAGCCTGACCGCCGCCGTCGATGCCCTGCACGGCAGCGGCTTCCCGGCAGCCCTGGTGCGCCTCATCCAGCAACAGGTGGCATTCGACTGTGCCCTGCTGCTCGGGGTGGGGCTGCGCCCCGTCTACCTCTACGACAACCTGCATCATCAGCGGGCCCTATTGTTCGACCGCTACCTCACCCGCCACTTCAGTCAGGATCCCTTCATGCAGGCGCTGGAGCAGGGGCTGGGTGCCGGGGTCTGGACCCTGGCGCAGGTGTCACGGGGGCGGCTCGACCCCGAGTATCGCCACCACTTCTATCAGGCCACCGGCTGGCAGGAGGAGGTGGGGCTGATCCTGCCGGTGCGCGGCGGCCTCACCCTGATGCTGTTTCTGGGCCGCCTCGACAAGCGCAGCTCCCTCAGCCGTGACGAGCTGGCCAGGCTGGAGGCACTGTTCCCGCTGGTGCACTCCCTGTGTCGCCAGCACTGGCGGGAAGAGACACCCCGCCTGGCTCGCAGCCCGGCCAGGTCAGATGGCACTGACCTCAAGGGGGCGGTGGAGCAGGCTATCGCCAGTGTGGGGGGAGATCAGCTAACCCGGCGGGAGCGCCAGGTGGCGGGTTTGCTGTTGCAGGGGCTGGATACCGAGGCCATTGCCGATGCACTCGGCATCGGCAGCGGCACGGTGAAGAATCACCGCAAGCACCTCTACGCCAAGTTGAACCTGCACTCCCGGGCCGAGCTGTTCAGCTTCTTCCTCAATCACCTCATCACGGCGCCAGCCGGCGCGCCCCCATAACGACACCACCCCGCCGGGGCGGGGTGGTTCAAACCATGGGCAACGCCGTCAGATGCGGCCCTGATAACGCAGCGGGAAGCGCCCCTGCCCATCGGGCTGGCCGAGGAAGGGGAGCCCCTGTTTCATCTGGTCCGGCAACTCGGGACCCGGTTTCAGGGTGCCCTGGAACAGGTACTGGCGATTGGCCTGCAACTCCAGCTTGCCCAGCACCTGCACCGCCTCCGAGCCCTGCTTGATCTCGGCCACCAGCCGGGAGTCGAGACAGGTGAGCGTGATCTCGGGATCCCCCAGGGCCAGCTTGCCCGCCGGGGTATCCGCCTGTGCGTCATACCAGTGAAGCTCCCCGTAAAGGTTGTCGCACCAGGGATTGCCCTGGGCAAACTGGTCGATCTTGAGCTGCAACTGGCCCGCCGCCGTCAGCGGGAAGGGGGGTCTCATCGGCACCCGCTCCAGCACCCAGGGGGCAGGCGCATTCAGGGTGATGTCGCGCCCGAAAGCGGCACCGTTCCAACCCAGGATCCCCTGCCCGTTGAGTCCGCTGCGCTCGCCAAAGCGCACCGACACCTCGGGCGCCAGCCGCAGCAGAGACCAGCCATCGAGATCCCAGCGCAACTGGGTGAGGGACTCGCTGGCATATTGCACCCGGGCGGCCTGACCGCTCCAGAGGGTGCCGCTCACCCCCTCCAACCGCACCAGATTGGGGGGCAGCGGCAGATGGCGCACCACCAGGGATGCTGGCAACTGGGCCAGCAGGAAACCGAGATAGGCCAGCAGGAAGAGACTGGCGATCACTATTTTTCGCTTCATTGGGAACGACTCAACTGCAAACGTCTGACCTTGACCAGCCCGGGGGCCAGCCCCTCGCGGGCCAGCTCGATGATCTGCACCTGGACGCCGTATTGATCCGAGAGGGTCGCAAGCCAGATCAGCAGATCATCGAACGGCACCGTGTCTATCCAGACCTGCAGCTCCTGACCCTGGGGCTGCAAGCGGGCAATCTTGATCTTCTGGTTGAAGGCGGTGCGGTTCACCACGCCGTCCAGGGTACCGCCGGTATCGATCTGGCGCCCCTGTCCCCCCTGCATCGCCAGCACCTCCTGTCCCTTCTCCTTGAGCCAGGCCAGGGTCTGCTGCTGGT
Organism: Aeromonas sp. R2-1; assembly: GCF_040908425.1. Classification (NCBI taxonomy): domain Bacteria; kingdom Pseudomonadati; phylum Pseudomonadota; class Gammaproteobacteria; order Aeromonadales; family Aeromonadaceae; genus Aeromonas; species Aeromonas sp. R2-1. The sequence continues at coordinate 107,636 of NZ_JBFODR010000055.1, read as the reverse complement.
TCACCACCTGCCGCTCGCGCTCGGCAATGCGATTTGCCACCGGCTGCCAGATCGCCCAGTAGAAGAGCCCGATGAGCAGCACGCTGCCCCCCACCGCCACCAGCCGCTGCTCGCGGGCACTGATGCCGCGCCACCAGCTCTGCAGTTTGTCCATCATGACGACCTCCCCTTGAGCACCAGCGCCCCTTCGACCTTGCCTTCGGTGCTTCGCACCTCACCCTGCTGCACCTCGAAGCGCTTGCCCGCCAGCTCGCGGAAACGTTCGATCTCGGTGAAGCCGGGGGCCGTCACCTGCAACCTCAGCTCGCCCCGGGCTGCATCGAAGCGCAGCACCTCGGGCTTGAGGCCGGGCACCTCGGCAAACACCGGGGCCAGCTCGGTCAGGAGCAACAGGACGCCATCCTGGGGAGCCTGCCCCAACTGCTGGAGGTGCTGGGTCATCTGGCTGCGCACGTTGACGATCCGCGTCTCTCCCGGGAAGATCCGGGTGTAGACCTGCCGGATCTCCGCCTTGAGGGCCTTGTCCTGTTCCGCCAGCTGGTGCAGATGCACACCGCGCTGCACCAGGGCCACCAGCAACAATACGCCTGCCAGCACCGCCACCTTGCGCCACTGCAACCAGTAGCGGGCGTATTCGGTCTGGGGACGATAGGGCCCCTGCAACAGGTTGGCCTGGCAGGTCAGCGCCCCTTTCGCCAGCAACAGCATGGGCAGTTCCGGGTCAGCCCCCTGCCAGTTGCCCGCCGCCATGGCGGGGATGGGAGTATGGCAGTGAAGGGTGACGGGTTCGGTCTGCGCTGCCAGCAGCATGGCCAGCAGGGATTCCTCCGCCACTATGCCCTGACGGGGGCCCTGGCGGACCAGCCACTCCTCCCCCAGCTGCAGGGCTGACCAGCCATCGGCGGCGAGCGGCAGCGCCAGCACGTCGGGCAGCAGGTGCAGGGTCTTGAGCCCTGCCTGCTCCAGCCAACCGAGCCAGGAGTGCATCTTCCCCTTGTCCACCGCCATCAGATCCACCTCGCGGCCCTGATGGCCGAGCACCACCAGGTGCAGATCGTCCACGTCTGAGGCGATCTGCTCCTCCAGCAGATAGGGCAGGGCCGCCGCACTCTGGCGGCTGTATTTGCCCGGCAGATTGACCCGCCGGAAGATAAGATCGCTGCCGGGCACCAGGGTCACCACGGGGCGACCACCGGCACGCTCCTGCAGCTCGCCGAGGGCGTGCGCCGAGGCCAGGATGCCGGAGGCGATGATCTCCTGCTCCTGCGCCGACCAGACCAGCCAGTGCACTGGCTGCTGCGCATTGGTCCCCAGACGGATGACCAGACTCTCGCTCACTAATGTCTCTCCTGCCATGCCCGCTCCTCCCTCAGGGGGGCGAGCGCACAGCCATGGGTTGCAGTCCAATCGGGGGATGCGCAGGGTAGCTGAACCGCCCCACGCCCCCTTGTTATTCGGCGCCGCCGCTCAGGCGACGCAGCATCACCAGCTTGTTGTCCTTGCCACGCTGGAAGACGGTCTCAAGCCTGGCGCGGGTCTCCCCCACCTCCGCCAGCAGGCGGGCTTCGAAGAAGCTGCTCTTGATGTCCAGGGCGCCATCCAGCCCGGTGATGGCACCCGGCTGAACCTGCAACTGCTCCGTCATCTCCTGTTTGTTCTTCCACCCCTTCTTGGGGCGGCTGGTCAGCACCCGCTTGGCATCGTCCAGCCCGATCTTCCCCTGGTAGAGCCCCACCAGCAGGGCCGCCTGCTCCGGCCGGATGGTGTTGATGTTCACCACCAGCTTGTCATTGGGCAGGGAGCACACATAGGGGGCCAACCGGGCGTACAGGCTGGCGCTCACCCCGCGCACTGCCCGCAATTCGTCGGTGCCCAGCATCCGCTGGTTAGCCACCAGGTAGGGAGGATTGAGTCCCTCGTAGTAGGCATCCTCGGCCCCGTTGCTCGAGACCAACTGGGTATCCTTGTCGGTCCAGTCGCGGATGGCGTCCGTCAGCTGCACCGCTTCGTAATCATCCACCTCGAGCTGGGCGAGCAGGGCCCGGAACACCTTGAACTGGTAAGGCTGGGCGTCGAGATCGTCGCCGTTCTCCCCCTCCTTGAGGGGCACGCTCAGGCTGTTGAGGTTGAAGCAGGATTGCAGATCCCGTACCCGGCCCGAGAGAGTGCCATCCTCCACCGGGAAGACCCCGTCCTCCCGCGCCCAGTTCTGTCCCAGACTCACCCGATCCGGGTCATCCTTGAAGTCCTGGTTCAGCACCTTGATCACCAGGGCCTCCGCCGACATGGCATACCACCAGGCCTGCTTGCCCAGGGTGAGGTTGGCGGTGCGACGCAGCTCCAGTTGCAGGCGGCCGCTCATGTTGCTGGCGACGATCACCATCACCGCGAGGATGAGCAACACCACCAGCAGGGCCATGCCCCGCTGTCTGCCGGGGGCCAAAGGAGGGCGGGGGCGCTTAATTGCCATTGTCCGCCCTCTGGCCACCAGCACAGATCAGGAACTGGCGACGTCGAATAGTGCCGTCATCCTCCGTGACGGACAGGGGAAAACGACGATCAGTTACCATTCTCTGCCCTCTGGCCACCAGCACCGATCAGGAACTGGCGACCTCGAATAGTGCCGTCATCCTCCGTGACGGACAGGGGAAAACGGCGATCAGTTACCATTCTCTGCCCTCTGGCCACCGGCTCCGATCAGGAACTGGCGACGGATGGTGCCGTAGTCTTCAAGCTCCAGCTCCACCGCCAGCCCGTAGGGCAGCAGGTCGCGCTGGGTCCACTCCTCCTTCCACTGTCCCTTGTCGTAGAAATAGAGGCGCAGCGCCGTCACGCCGGTCAGCACGGGCTGAATGCGCGGCTCGGTGCCAATGGCCGGATCCGGATAGAGGTAGCTCAACCGCTCCAGGGTCTGCCCCTTGAGACGCCAACCCACCCGTTGCAGGCCGGAGCGCGGCAATATGCCGTCCGGATTGAGCCAGCCGCCGCGAATGAAGGCCATGCCCCAGTCGTCGCTCTGCTGGCCGAAGCGAGACGCCGCCAGCAGCACCTTGTTGTTCTCGCCGTCGATGCGACCGCTGCGCGGCACCATCTGGGTGACGTCCCGCTCCAGCAGGCTGAAGGCGAGCTGCAGTTCCGAGAGGCGGGCCTCCTTGCGCTTGGCCACCTCGTCGCTGGTCAGCACCCCTTGCAGCACCTGATAGGCACCCAGGCTCAGGGTGGCGAAGATGGCGATGGCCACCAGCATCTCAAGCAGGGTAAAGCCGCGGTGGTGCGATGGGTGGGTGTTGCTCTGGATCATCGGCTGACACCGGCTCCGGATCATGGACGCACGTTGATGAATGTTCATCGGCTGAGATAGGTCCGGATCATGGCCACCGGGCTCTCGGCCTTGGGCGCGGTGCGCACTTCCATGTCCAGCGCCCTGAAGTTGCTGTCCGCCGTGGCGACGCCGCGATAGCGCCAGTACCAGGTCTGCCCGGCCATCTCCTCGTCCCCTTCCACCCAGCTGTCTCCCGGCCACTTGCCTTCGAGCTTCTGCTGCACCAGCTGATTCTCCACCACCCAGGTCGCCAGGGTCTTCTGCTCCAGATAATTGAGGCCGGCCAGGTGTTCGCTCGCGGTCTTCATCACCGCCAGCCCGGCGATGGCAAACACCGCCAGGGCCACCATGACCTCCAGCAGCGTCATGCCGCGCACCTGGGCGGGGCCGCCCGACAGAGCGGTGCGACGCGCTAGAGCGCCCCCTGCGGGCCTGGTGCTCCTCACTCTTCTTCCTCTTCATCCTGCAACAGGGAGAGACGACCGAACTCGTCCCCCCTGACGGTGCGCAGGTAGTGCAGATCCTCGTCCTGCTGGCTCAGGGTCAGCACGAAGGGAGAGAGCTCTCCCCCCGGAAAGACCAGGATCTGGGGTGTCCGCTCGCGCTCGTCCCGACCCTGCTCCTGGCGTTCGTCCGACGCAGTACGCCAGTTGAAACCTTCCAGCTCCACCGCCAGGGTCATCCCCTCCGGCAACGTCACCGGCCCCAGCAACTTGTCACCGGTCAGGGCGCGCCACTTGCGATCCTTGGGATCCCGGGACATAAACTGCCAGCCGTTCTCCTCGACCCGCAGCCCCAGCAGCCTGCCATCCATCACCGAATACTCCTGGGCCTGCTGCAGGGTCGCCATGAAGCGGCGCGCCTGCTTGTCGAGCTCCCGATCCCCCCTGGCGCCCCCCATGCTGAGGGTGACGGCGGTCGCCACCAGTCCCATCAACATGGCGACCAGCAACACTTCCAGCAGGGTAAAACCGGCCTGGTGACGGGCAGAAGAGGCCACCTTCATGCAGGCAGCCCCGGGGTGGCGCAGTGAGCACGACGCGGCGGAATCACTTATTGGAAGTCCTTCAGGTTCCAGTTGCCGATGTCGTCATCGGTCCCGGCTTCGCCGTCCATCCCCATGGAGAAGATGTCGATCTTGCCGAACTGGCCCGGGCTCAGCAGCTGGTACTGGTTGCCCCAGGGATCCTGCGGCAGGCGCTTGATGTAGCCCCCTTCACGGTAGCTGCGCGGCTCAGGGGATGCGGTCGGCTTGTGGACCAGGGCATCCAGCCCTTGCTCGGTGGTCGGGTAGCGGTTGTTGTCCAGCTTGTACATGTCGAGGGCGTTTTCCAGCGCCACTATGTCGGAGACCGCTTTTTGCTGATCCGCCTTCTCCTTGTTGCCCATCAGGTTGGGCACCACCAGGCTGGCCAGGATCCCCAGGATCACGATGACCACCATCACTTCCAGCAGGGTAAAACCCGATTGACGACGCTTTTGCATGACTGACTCCCTAACGAAATGAGATGGCATGAGCCATCAACGATTAACTGTTAAACCACGATCGTTCGATTGAATTTGCAGGTTCGAATGGCGAAGCCTATTCGGGCACCCGACCCTCACAGATTCACCATGTTGTTGAGCTCCAGGATCGGCTGCAGGATCGACATCACGATAAACAGCACCACCCCGGCCATGGAGACCACCAGCATGGGTTCGAACACCCCGAGGGCGATGTTCACCTGGGTTTCGAACTCCCTGTCCTGGTTGTCCGCCGCCCGCTCCAGCATGCTGTCGAGCTCGCCGCTCTGCTCGCCCGAGGCGATCATGTGCAGCATCATGGGCGGAAAAATTCTGGTTTCATCCAGCGACTTGCGCAGGCTGGTCCCCTCCCGCACCCGCTCGGTGGCCTCACCGATGCGCATGCGGGCATAGTCGTTGGAGAGCACTTCGCCGGCGATCTTCATTCCCTCCAGCAGGGGGACGGCGCTGGCGTTGAGGATGCTCAGGGTGCGGGCAAAGCGGGCGGTGTTGAGACCGCGGCTGACCCGACCGATCACCGGCAGGCGCAGTATCACCTGGTGCCAGCGACGACGACGCTTGTCGTCGGTCAGCCACCAGCGCCAGATCAGGCCGCCAATACCAAGGAGCAGCAGGAACCAGAGGCCATAGTGCTGCAACAGCTCGCTGGTGCCGATGAGGAAACGGGTGGTGCCCGGCAGTTGCTGGCCCATGTGTTCGAACTGGGCCACCACCTTGGGCACCACGGCGGTGAGCAGTATGGAGATGACCCCCACCGCCACCAGGGTGAGGACGATGGGATAGATCATCGCCTGCAGCAGCTTGGTGCGCATGTGCTGGCGCTGCTCGGTGTAATCGGCGAGACGGTTGAGCACCTTCTCCAGGTGACCGGACTTCTCGCCGGCCGCCACCATGGAGCGGAACAGCTGGTCGAACACATGGGGGAAGGCCCCCAGCGAATCGGCCAGGGAATACCCCTCCACCACCTTGCTGCGCACCGTCGCCACCAGGCTGCGCAGGTGGGCCTTCTCGCACTGCTCGGCGACCGCCTTGAGGGCCTCTTCGATGGTGAGACCGGCCCCCACCAGGGTCGCCAGCTGGCGGGTGATGAGGGCCAGTTCTGCGGTGGAGGCACCACGGCGAAACAGCACGAAGCGGTTCGCCTCCCGCTTGGCCTTCTCGGTGGTCTCGTTCACCTCGAGGGGGGTCAGCCCCTGCTCGCGCAGCAGCTGGCGCACCTGGCGGGCGGAATCCCCTTCCAGCACGCCGCTCTTGTTGCGCCCCTTGCCGTCGAGAGCCTTGTATTCAAATGCCGCCATCTCAGTCTTCCCGGGTCACGCGCAGCACCTCTTCGAGGCTGGTCTGCCCCTTGAGCACCTTGTCGATGCCGTCGCGGCGGATGCTGGGGGTGTGACCCCGGATCAGCCGCTCGATGGCGAGCTCGCCGCTGGCGCTGTGGATCGCCTCGCGCACCGCCTCGTCCACCACCACCAGCTCGTGGATGCCGGTCCGGCCGCGATAGCCGGTGTGGTTGCACTGCTCGCAGCCCACCGGACGCCAGATCTGCTGATCCGGCGCAAGCTCGATGCCCATGGCAACACGCTCCTGCTCGGTGACAGGGTGCGGTGCGCGGCAATCCGGGCAGAGGGTGCGCACCAGCCGCTGGGCCAGTACCGCCAGGAGCGACGAGGAGAGCAGGAAGGGCTCGATCCCCATGTCCCGCATCCGGGTGATGGCGCCGATGGCGGTGTTGGTGTGCAGGGTCGACATCACCAGGTGACCGGTGAGGGATGCCTGCACCGCGATCTGGGCGGTCTCGAGGTCACGGATTTCCCCCACCATCACCACGTCCGGATCCTGGCGCAGAATGGCGCGCAGGCCCCGGGCGAAGGTCATGTCCACCTTGCTGTTGACCTGGGTCTGGCCCACCCCTTCGAGGTCATATTCGATGGGGTCTTCGACGGTCAGGATGTTGCGATCCCGGGAGTTGATCTCCGAGAGGGCCGCATAGAGGGTGGTGGACTTGCCCGAACCGGTCGGGCCCGTCACCAGGATGATGCCGTGGGGCTTGCGAATGAGTTCGCTGATGATGTTGCGGTTGGCCAGCGTCATGCCGAGCTGCTTGAGCTCGAGGCGCACGTTGTTCTTGTCGAGCAGTCGCAATACCACCCGTTCGCCGTAGCTGGAGGGCATGGTGGAGACCCGCACGTCCACGGCGCGGCCGCCGATGCGCAGTGAGATGCGGCCATCCTGGGGCACCCGCTTCTCGGCGATGTCCATGCGCGACATGACCTTGATGCGCGACACCAGCAAGGAGGCGAGCTTGCGATGGGGGCGCAGGATCTCCCGCAGCACCCCATCGATGCGAAAACGGATCACCAGGGCCCGCTCGAAGGTCTCGATGTGGATGTCGGACGCCTCTTCTTTTATCGCCTCGCTCAACATGGCATTGATGAGGCGAATGATGGGGGCGTCGTCGTCGGCATCCAGCAGATCCTCGCTCTGGGGCAGCTCTTCGGCCAGGGCAAAGAAGTCCATCTCGTTGCCGAGATCCTCCATCAGCTGACGCGCCTCGGAGGAGTCACGCTGATAGTGGGCCATCAGGAGCGTTTCGAACTCGTCGTTGCCAAGCTGCTCCACCGCGAAGGCACAGCCCGCCACCCGTCGCACCTCCAGCAGGGTCTGGGGGGAGATCCCCTGACGACAGAGCAGCACCGGGGCACCCTGGCGCTCGGTCAGGATGGCCCCGAAGTTGCGGGCAAACGCGAACGGCAGTTCCGGCAGGGGAGCCGGCAGCTCGCTGCCATCGAGCTGGTAGGCGGCCATCAGGGCTTGCTCTGCACGAAGGGCTGCTCCTGCACCTGGGCGCGCACGCCGGTGGCGGTCGCCTGCTGCTGGGCCTGCATTCTCTGGATCTGCTGCTGCACCTCGGGGGACATCATCACGTCCTGGCCATAGGCGGGCAGCACCTGGCGAGCCGGCGAGGTGGCATAGCCCTCTTCCGCAGCCCGGCTCAGCTGTTCGGCCCTGAACAGGGTGTACTTGTTGCTGGAGACCCCGGAGTAGACATTGGCGTCACGCAATATGGTCGGGCGGATGAAGACCATCAGGTTGCGCTTGGCGGTGGAGGTCTTGGAGGAACGGAACAGGTAACCCAGTACCGGAATGTCCCCGAGCAGGGGCACCTTGGAGATCTGCTCCTGGGTCTGTTCGTCCATCAGGCCGCCCAGCACCACTGTCTCGCCGCTCTTGACCAGCACGGCGTTCTTCACGGTACGGGTATCGAAGGTGGGGCCCAGGTTGGCGGTCCCGGTCGCCTGCTTCTGTGCCACGCTGGAGACCTCCTGCTCGATGTTGAGCAGCACGGAATCTCCTTCGTTGATCTGGGGCGTCACCACCAGCTTGGTCCCCACCGTCTTGCGCTCTATGGTGTTGAACACCTGATCGCTGGTGGTGGAGCTCTGGGAGCCGCTCTGCACCGGCACTTCCTGACCGACGTTGAAGGAGGCCTCCTTGTTGTCCATGGTGACGATGCTCGGGGTGGAGAGAATATCGTTCTTGCTGTTGGTGGAGAGCGCCGTCACCAGCGCCGCCCAGTCCCCGTGATAGAAGCCTGCCGCCATGCCGCTGAAGCTGCCCGCCAGGGATGACAGGCCATCGGTGTTGCCGTTGTCTTTGTAATCCTTGGCGGCGATGGCCAGGGAGCCGATGGGCAGACCGGTGTCGGTGAACTGGGTGCCGCCGCCATTGGTGTTGGCCCACTGCACCCCGAGGTTCATGCCGTCACCATCCGATATCTCGACGATGATGGCCTCCACCAGCACCTGGGCACGGCGAATGTCGAGCTTGGCGATGACCTGCTCCAGCTCGGCCATCACGTCCGGCTGGGCGGTGATCACCAGGGCATTGGTGGTCTCGTCGGCGGAGATGGCGAGCTGGCCGCCGCCGATGCTGGCGCCGCCCGTGGCCGTGGCAGCCGCCCCGCCCTTCTTGTCGGCGGCGATGCTGGAGCTGACCCCCTTGAGGACGTCAACCAGATCCTTGGCCTTGCCATATTTCAGGTAGAAGACCCGGGTGTTGCCCTGGCTCTGCAGATCCCGGTCGAGCTGGCGCACCATCTGGATGATGCGGGCACGGGCCTTGGGCTCGCCGCTGATGACCACGGAGTTGGTGCGCTCGTCGGCCACCACCTTGGGGGAGAGCAGCAGCGAGGCGTTGGCCCCCTGATTGCTGCCATCCTTGTTGAGGTTGGTCACCAGCCGCACCATCTCGCCGGCGGAGGCGAACTTGAGCTTGATGACGTCCATGTCCTGATCCCCCGCCTTGTCCACCCGGCGAACCACCTCCACCAGGCGGTTGACCACTGCGGCGCGGCCGGTGATGAGCAGCACGTTGGAGGGCTCATAGTGGACCACGTTGCCGCCGCCAGCGTTGTCGTTGAGCTGACGCAGCAGGGGGGCCAGTTCACGGACCGAGACATTGCGCACCGGTACCACCCGGGTCACCATCTCGTCACCCACGCCGGGGTTGGTGTCATCCACCACGGGGATGGCCGAGGTCTTGGCATCCTTGGAGCGCACTACCTTGAGCACGCCGTTGTTCATGGGCACCACGGCAAAGCCGTAAACGTCGAGCACGCTCAGGAAGAACTGGTAGTACTGATCCTCGTTGAGCAGGTCATAGCTGCGCACGTTGATCTTGCCGCGTACCGATGGCTCTATGATGATGGTTTTGTTCAGGTTCTTGCCGACCGTGTTGATGAACTCCTCGATGTCGGCGTTCTTGAAACTGGCGGAATACTCGGTGGCCCAGGCAGAACCGGCCATCATCAAGGCTGCCGCCATGGTGGCCAGACGCCAGCCCTTCCCTTTATTTGTCATTCTTGGTGCTACTCCAATTCATTATTCTGACAAGCCGACATAGACGTCGTAGAGCTGTCCTTGCCGCTCGACGGTGACGGTCATTTCCGTGGCGCCCGCCACCTGCTGCATCGCCTGCATGGCCTGGGCGTTGTCACGCAGATCCAGGCCGTTGATGCTGACCGCCAGATCGTTGGCGACCAGTCCGAGTTGATTGAACAGTTCCGGATTGCGACCCGGGTTGAGGCGATAGCCGGTCATGCGACCGTCCACCCGGACCGGAGAAATATTGAGGTAATCGGTGATCTTGCCCGGGTTGCCCAGCAGTTCGCTGCGCACGGAGGAGAGTCCCTCCTGGCGGGCCGGTTTGGGCAGGGGCTTGCCATACTCTTCCCCGTCCAGCATCAGGGTCTCGTCACGGCCGTCCCGGGCGATGATGACCCGATCGGCAAACACCTGGCGTATCCTGGCCTGGGTACCGTCGATGTAGTCCCCGATGCCGTAAGAGTTCTGTGTCCCGTTGTGGGCGATGATGGCGATGGACTTGGCGGGATCCGAGCTTGCCAGCACCCCGTTGAGCTGGGCGTTGAGCTGGGTTTTCGGGGCATCCACCGCCACCGTCTCTGCCGCCTTGTCCGCCTGGGGTTGCAGCGCCTTGCCAAAGAGAGAGAGGCGGCTGAGGTTGCCAAGATCGAGGCGATCGCCACCACTCCCCTGCACCGAGGGGACCGAGGGTTGCCAGGGGGTCAGGGGAGCGGGCTGGGCCAGTTCGTACAGGCGCCAGGTGAGCACGGCACACTGCTGAGCCAGCAACAGCAGCAGAAGCCAGAACAGGGGCTGGCTGAAACGGGAGAGCGGCATGGCCTTGCAGCGAGCCAGAAGGGAAGTCAACAAATCATCCCTGAACGGTAGCGTCATCTTTCTCAAAATTGTCTGGCATCCAAGTCGGTTGGCTATTGTGTACGGCAATGGACCCAGAGACAACCGACCGGATGGGACCAAGGGGTGAAAATTCAGTTTCCGTCACACCCGGATGCCCCCTGTTTCTATCCCGGGGCCCGCCTCTGGTATAATCAGGCACCTTTTCAGCCATCCCGGAGCCGATCCATGTCGAATCCAGCACAAAGCAGCACCCAGGTCCGTCTCGACAAGTGGCTGTGGGCCGCCCGCTTTTACAAGACCCGCAGTCTGGCGCGGGATCAGATCGACGGCGGCAAGGTGCACTACAACGGCCAGCGCACCAAGCCGGGCAAGGCGGTCGAGGTCGGCGCCCTGGTGCGATTCTGGCAAGGCCAGGACGAGCGGGAGGTGCGGGTGCTCGAGGTGAGCGAGCAGCGCAAATCCGCCCCGCTGGCCCAGCAACTCTATGAAGAGACAGAGGCCAGCCTGAAGAAACGGGCCGAAAACAGCGAAGCCCGCCGCTTCAACAGCCAGTTTGCCCCAAGCCCGGAGCGCCGACCCGACAAGCAGGAGCGACGCCAGCTTATCCGGGTCAAGCAATCCTAATCCGCGTCTGTGGCCCCTTTATGACGACAGGTGGAGGAATTAGTTCCTAACCACCTGTTTAACAATGTGTTTATTTTTCCCCAAGAACATCCTAGGAAACCATGATGAGTAACCAAGACCTCCTGTATCGCTATCTGTTCGAAGAGTACGAAGTGCGTGGGGAGCTGGTCCAGCTGGATCGTACCTACCGCCACATCATCGACGCCCAGAACTACCCGGTACAGGTGCAGCACCTGCTGGGCGAGCTGCTGGTTGCCACCAGCCTGCTGACCGCCACCCTCAAGTTCGAAGGCTCCATCACGGTGCAGCTGCAGGGGGACGGTCCGGTGCGTCTGGCCGTCATCAACGGCGACAACAACCAGCAATTGCGCGGCGTGGCACGCTATGAAGGGGAATTGCCGACGGACGGCAAGCTGCAAAGCCTGATCGGCAACGGCCATCTGGTCATCACCATCACTCCGGATCAGGGAGAGCGCTATCAGGGCATCATCGCCCTGGAGGCCGACACCCTGGCGGCCTGTCTGGAGCACTACTTCGCCCAGTCCGAACAACTGGCCACCCGCCTCTGGATCCGCACCGGCCACCACGAGGGCGAGCCCCGTGCGGCGGGCATCCTGCTGCAGGAGCTGCCGGCCCAGAGCGAGGATCACAGCGAAGATTTCGACCACCTGGTCCAGCTCACCACCACCATCAAGGACGAAGAGCTGTTCGGTCTGGACGCGGAAGAGATCCTCTACCGCCTCTACCACCAGGACAAGGTACGGGTGTTCGATCCCCAGGCCATCGAGTTCCGCTGCACCTGCTCCCGCGCCCGTTGCGAAGGGGCCTTGCTGCAGATAGACAAGGAGGAAGCGGTATCCATGGTGCAGGAGCTCGGCAAGATCGACATGCACTGCGATTACTGCGGCGCCCACTACGAATTCGACGGGATAGACATCGAAACCCTGTTCAGCAGGGCTCCCGGTAATGATGCAAACCAGTTACACTAATCAAAGGCGGGCAAAACCCGCCTTTAACTTAAATAACAAAAAAATACCCTATTTTATAAAGTTTGATGGCGATCGCTAAAAACTACCACCTAGGTGGTAGCATGAACGTCAGATAGAACCCTACACACCTCTGAACCCAGGAGAATACAATGACAATCGTGGTAGAACCCACCCTGGCCCAACAACTGAAGCTGGACCAATACGGTATCAAAAACAGCCAGGAAATCGTTCGCAACCCCTCCTATGAGCAGCTTTTCGCTGAAGAGACCCGCTCAGACCTTGAGGGCTTCGAACGTGGCGTCGTCACCGAGCTTGGCGCCGTCAACGTCAACACCGGCATCTTCACCGGCCGCTCCCCTAAAGATAAATATATCGTCAAAGATGCCACTACCCAGGATACTGTGTGGTGGTCTGACCAGGGTAAAAACGATAACAAGGCGATTACCCCGGAAGTGTGGTCACATCTGAAAGGGCTGGTCACCAAACAGCTCTCCGGCAAGCGTCTGTTCGTGGTGGACGGCTTCTGCGGCGCCAACCCGGACACCCGCCTGGCAGTGCGCATCATCACCGAGGTGGCCTGGCAGGCGCACTTCGTGAAGAACATGTTCATCCGCCCGAGCGAAGAGGAGCTGAAGACCTTCAAACCGGACTTCGTGGTGATGAACGGTGCCAAGTGCACCAACCCGAACTGGAAGGAGCAGGGTCTCAACTCCGAGAACTTCGTCGCCTTCAACATGACAGAGAAGATGCAACTCATCGGCGGCACCTGGTACGGTGGCGAGATGAAGAAGGGCATGTTCTCCATGATGAACTACTTCCTGCCCCTGCGCGGCATCGCCTCCATGCACTGCTCCGCCAACGTGGGCAAGGATGGGGACGTGGCCATCTTCTTCGGCCTCTCCGGCACCGGCAAGACCACCCTCTCCACCGATCCCAAGCGTCAGCTGATCGGCGATGACGAGCACGGCTGGGATGATCACGGCGTGTTCAACTTCGAAGGGGGCTGCTACGCCAAGACCATCAAGCTCTCCGAAGAGGCCGAGCCGGACATCTACCACGCCATCCGCCGCGATGCGCTGCTGGAAAACGTGACCGTGGCCGCCGATGGCACCATCGACTTCGACGACGGTTCCCGCACCGAGAATACCCGGGTCTCCTACCCCATCTATCACATCGACAACATCGTCAAGCCGGTCTCCAAGGCGGGTCACGCCACCAAGGTGATCTTCCTGACCGCAGACGCCTTCGGTGTGCTGCCCCCGGTCGCCAAGCTGACCAAGGAGCAGACCAAGTACCACTTCCTGTCCGGCTTTACCGCCAAGCTGGCCGGTACCGAGCGCGGCATCACAGAGCCGACCCCGACCTTCTCCTCCTGCTTCGGCGCGGCTTTCCTCAGCCTGCACCCGACCAAGTACGGCCAGGAGCTGGTGAAACGGATGGAAGCGGCAGGGGCTGAAGCCTATCTGGTCAACACCGGCTGGAACGGCACCGGCAAGCGGATCTCCATCAAGGATACCCGTGGCATCATCGACGCCATCCTGGATGGTTCCATCGAGAAGGCGCCAACCAAGGTACTGCCGGTGTTCAACCTGGAAGTGCCGACCGAGCTGCCGGGCGTCAACCCCGCCATCCTGGATCCGCGAGACACTTACGCCGACCAGGCCGAGTGGGATGCCAAGGCCGTCGATCTGGCCGGGCGCTTCATCAAGAACTTCGAGCGCTTCACCGACAACGACGAAGGCAAACGCCTGGTCGCGGCGGGCCCGCAGTTGTAAGAAACGCGCCTCGCGTCTCACAATCCCGTACCGGTCAGCCCTGCTGGCCGGTATTTTTTTGGCCGATGCGCGGCATATGGCTCCCGCCAAGCCTTGCCTTGACGGCCCTTGCGCGTTAGATTCAGCCAAACTTTATACAATATACAATTTTGCAACCTGCCCGTGACCCCAGCATGACCCCACCTTACAAGACCCGAACCCAGATGGTGATGGAGAACCTCCGCGGCCGGATATTGCGTGGCGAGTTTGCTGCGGGCGCCCCCCTGCGCCAGGACGCCATCGCCAAGGAGCTGGCGGTGAGCCGCATCCCGGTGCGGGAAGCCCTGATGCAACTGGAAGCTCAGGGGCTGGTGAAGTTCGAGGCCCATCGCGGCGCCGTGGTGACCATGCTGGATGCCTCGGCCATCGAGGAGCTCTTTTATTTGCGGGCACTGCTCGAAGCCGATACCCTGTTCCACGCCGTCGACCTGATGACGGAGGAGACCTTCGCCCAGGCGCAAGCCATCCTCGCCCAGTTTGATCTGGCGCTGGAGTCTGGCACCCAGATCGAACACTGGGCTGAGTTGAATCACCGCTTTCACGCCACCCTTTACCAGGCAGCCAATCGCCCCCAGGCACTGGAACTGATCGCCCAGATCAATCTGAGCTGCGACCGCTATGTGCGTTTCGAACTGCTGTTCGCCCAAGGCGGCGTGGACAAGGCCGAGCGGGAGCACGCCCGACTCCTTGAACTGTGCCGCGCCCGGCGCAAGCACGAGGCAGTGGTACTGCTCAAGCAACACATCGAGGCGGCAGGCCAATCGATCAGACAGATCCTGGCAAGCGGCCACCATCAATGAACACTCACATCACCACAAGCTGGCAATAACGACATGAACCATTTCGAGATTATTGAAACCCGCGTCGCCCAGGTCAGGGCCACACTGGCCACGCTGGAACTGGACGCCTTCATCGTTCCCCACGACGACGAGCATCTGGGGGAGTACATTCCCGCCTATGCCGAGCGGCTGGACTGGATCACGGGTTTCAACGGCTCCGCCGGGCTCGCCATCATCATGGCGCATCGGGCGGCCCTGTTCATCGACGGTCGTTATACCGTGCAGGCGCGCATGCAGGCGCCGGCCGAGCTGTTCGAGTTTCTCCACCTCAATGAAGACCCCCACGTGCAGTGGCTGGCGGAGCAGTTGCCCTCAAGCTCCCGGGTCGGTTTCGATGCCCGCCTGCACAGCCTAGCCTGGTATCAGAACGCCAACGCCGTGCTGGCCGATCACGGCATCGAGCTGGTGCGCATCGACGAGAACCCCATCGATCTGCACTGGAGCGATCGTCCCGCTCCGACCAAGAGCCCTGTCATCCTCTACAGCGAGGAGCTGGCGGGCCAGTCCAGCCAGGCCAAGCGCGAAATGCTGGCCAGCGATCTGCGCAAGCGCGGGCTGGATGCGGTACTGCTGACCCAGGCCGAGCCCATCAACTGGCTGCTCAACCTGCGTGGTCGCGACGTGGAACGCCTGCCGGTGGTGCTGGGCTTTGCGGTGCTCTACGCCAACGCCACCATGGATTTCTTCGTCGATACCGACAAGATCGACTGCTTCGCCTTCAGTCAGCACGTGGGGCAGGATGTCTCCGTCTACCCCATCGACAAGCTGGGTGACGTGTTGCAGCGCATCGGCGAGGATCAGCAGAAGGTGCTGGCCGACCCCAACACCGCCAACGCCTGGACCCAGCTCGTGATGGAAGAGGCAGGCGCCATTCTGGTGGCCGGCCAGGATCCCACCATGCTGCCCAAGGCGTGCAAGAACCCCGTGGAGCTGGCCGGCATGCGTGCCGCCCACCTGCGCGACGGCGTTGCCGTCACCCGCTTCCTGGCCTGGCTGGATCGCCTGATCGCCAGCGGCGAGTTCGACGGCGTGGACGAAGGCACCCTGGCCGACCAGCTGGAAGCCTTCCGCCACGAGCAGGAGCACTATGTGGAGCCGAGCTTCGACACCATCTCGGCACTCGGCCCCAACGCCGCCATGTGCCACTACCGCCACACCAACGGTACCCCGCGCACCTTCGGCCAGGACAGCATCTATCTGGTGGACTCCGGCGCCCAGTACCTGGACGGCACCACCGACATCACCCGCACCGTCAAGGTGGGTGAGGTGACCGACGAGCACAGGGCCATGTTTACCCGGGTGCTGCAGGGTCACATTGCCCTGGATCAGGCCCGCTTCCCCCGCGGCACTGCCGGCATCCAGCTCGACGTGCTGGCCCGCATGCCCCTGTGGCAAGCCGGCTACAACTACGACCACGGCACCGGCCACGGGGTCGGCCACTTCCTCAGCGTGCACGAAGGCCCGCAGCGCATCGCCCCCAAGGGCAGCCTGGTGGCCCTGCAGCCGGGCATGGTGCTCTCCAACGAGCCGGGCTACTACCGGGAAGATGCCTTCGGCATCCGCTGTGAAAACCTGGTGGTGGTGACCGAACAGGAGGCCCGTGGCGAGCTGCCGATGCTGGGCTTCGAGCGACTGACCTATGTGCCGTTCGACATCCGCCTCATCGATCGCAGCCTGCTGAGTCCGGCGGAGTTCCGCTGGATCAACGAATACCATGCGGAGGTCTACCGCCGTCTGAGCCCGCTGCTGGAGGGCGAGGATCTCGCCTGGCTGGAGCAGGCGACCAGCCTCCTCTGATGACACAGGGCCTGCGGGCCCTGTTTCTTTATCCGCGGCATGCCACAAATGCCCCCCCACTTGCATCGACTCCCCGCCCCTTCTACCCTGTGCCTCCTTTTTGGCTGCCCCGCAGCAGAGACCCGATCAGAGGAGCCCCGATGCACTCGTCCCCCGTATTGCGCCTTGCCACCCACGCCGACATGCACGCCATCTGGCAGATAGATGCCGATGTCTTCGGCGAGGATGTCTACCCCGGTTTCTTCTTTCGCCAGGCCATGGATCTGTGGCCCGAACTGCTGGTCGTCGCGGAACGGGAAGGCCGGCTGCTGGGCTATGCCCTGGGGGGGCTTGGTCAGGATCGGTCGCAGGGCTGGCTGCTCTCCCTCGCGGTGCGTCCCGAAGCGCGCGGCTTCGGCCTGGCCGAGCAAATGATGTTGCAGGTGGAGCAGGGACTGCTGAAACTGGAAGTTGAGCGGGTCAGACTGACCGTTGATCCCGCCAATCCGGCCCAGCGCCTCTACTTCAGGCTGGGTTATCAGCAGTTGGCAGAAGAGAGAGGCTACTTCGGGCCGGGCGAGGATCGCCTGCTGCTGGAAAAAGCCCTGACCTGACTATCCGTCACTGGCACGGGTGCCTTCCGGCCACATAATTGGTTACACTTTGCGGGTTTAATGCGCAATCTGGTTGGCGTAAAGTGCAATTCATCACCAGATTAATCCGATGCCCGCCCAGGAGGCCCATCATGTTCAAACGTATTGCTCTCGTCACCCTGCTGGCGGCCACCACCGCCATCACCGGCTGTGCCAACAGCGACGTCTACTCCGGCGATGTCTACACCAAGGATCGCGCCAAGCAGGTACAGACCGTCAGCTATGGCACCATCCTCTCCACCCGCCCCGTCAAGATCCAGGCCGATGAGAACTCCCTGATCGGCACCATTGGCGGCGCCGTGGTCGGCGGCCTGCTCGGCAGCACCATAGGCGGCGGTCGTGGCAGTGACATCGCGGCAGCCGGTGGCGCCATCGCGGGTGCGGCGGCCGGCAAGGCGGCAGGGGACAAACTCAACCAGGTTGACGGGGTCGAGCTCGAGATCAAGAAAGAGAACGGCGAATCCATCGTGGTAGTACAAAAGGCCAGCCCCACCTTTGTGCCTGGTGCCCGGGTCCGCATGACCCAGGGCAACGGCACCATCAACGTGGCCGTGGTGAACTGATAGCGCCGTTCAAGGTGCAACTGCCATAAAAAAGGTGAGCCCGGGCTCACCTTTTTGCGCTCTGCACTACAGAGGATTCACGCCCCCAGATGCAGCCAGGCCGCGATGGACAGCTGCAGGCTCACCAGGTCGGCATGGTGGAACAGGGCATGCAGTGATGCACGATCCCCGGCCACCTGCATCATCAGACGCTGTTGCGCCTGCAGGTCGGCCAGCCAGGAGGGGGGCACCGTCAGCGTGCCTGCTGCCTCGGCAACCAGGGATACCCCCTCGAGCAGGGCATGCAGCGCCCGTTGTTGTTCGCCAGCATCGTCACTCTCGAGCCAGAGCTGCTCATGATACTGCCAGTGCTGCAGACCCAGGGTAATGCTGGCCTTCTGATCTTTGCCCTCAATCCTTTGCAGGGGCTGCACGGCCAGTGGCTTGCCAAGCCCAGCCAGCCTGTATCCGCGCTGCGCCTTGGACTGGGCACCCAGCCGCAATCCTCCCAGCGCCGCCAGCTTGCTCGCTAGGGTGAACAGGGCGCGGGCATCGCCGGATTTCAGCTCCAGCTCCAGCTCGTCGATCCCGGTACGCCCCAGGGCACCGGCGATCTCCCCCTGATCCCAGGCCAGCTCGATCTCGGCATCTCCGAATGCGATCAGCCAGTGGCGGCGCAGGAAATCGGTGCTGAACTGGGCCACCAGACGGCTCTGGAGTTCATCGCGCACCGCCAGACTCGGCCAGATATCGGCAGGAAAGGCAGACAGGGTCGGAATGGTGCCCTCCACCGGGGCGTTGTACTCGGGTCTGGCGTGCAATCCGCCCACGACCTGCCCCCGGCACTTGATGGTCTGCTCGGAAAAATCATCGCTGCGACGAATGCGCAACCCCATCTCGAGCCCACGCAAACCCTGATCGGGCGTGTCGAAATAGACGTTGCCAAGAGCGGCTTGATTGGAAGAGATAATCTCTAGTGAATTCAGAAGGTTGGAGAGGGATTCTTGAATATTGCTGGTGACGAAAAACTTTATCTCGATCTCAGTTTGCATAGTCATTCCGGGCTGGCGGGCAACTTTGGGGGGCATGTTCAGGGTCGCGAGGATATAATGCCAACGACAGTTCACGATTAATTCACGGTTTTATTGATGGCACAGTTCGGTTACCATGCGCCCCTCATAAAATCGTATCGAGTGTTTTTTCACCGACACAGGTTTGGCCATGCCAGTAAATACTATTTTGGGTCTTTTTGCCAAGTCCCCCATCAAGCCGCTGCAGAAGCATATCGTCAAGGTTCACGTGTGCTGCGAACAGCTCATTCCCTTCTTTGATGCCGTTGCCGAAGACCGCTGGGAAGATGCCGAGAAGATCCGGCAACAGATCGCCCAGCTGGAAAAAGAAGCGGACATCCTCAAGCGCGAAATCCGCTTGAAACTCCCCCGCGGCCTGTTCCTGCCGGTCGCCCGTACCGATCTGCTGGAGCTCTTGACCCAGCAGGACAAGATTGCCAACCGTGCCAAGGATATTTCCGGCCGCATGCTTGGCCGCAAGATGGAATTCCCCACCGAGATGCGCGCCGATTTCATGGCCTATCTCAAACGCTGTATCGATGCGACCGCCCAAGCCGAAAAAGCCATCGGAGAACTCGATGAGCTGCTCGAAACCGGCTTTAAAGGACGTGAAGTTGAAATGGTTGCCGAGATGATCCACCAGCTGGATCTCATCGAGGACGATACTGACACCATGCAGATCGGACTGCGCCAACAGCTGCAAGCCGTTGAGCACAAATACAATCCGATCGACGTTATGTTCCTCTACAAGATCCTCGAATGGGTAGGTGACCTGGCTGATCAGGCAGAGCGCGTTGGCGCCCGTCTGGAATTGATGCTGGCTCGTTCGTAATCGACTGACTGGGTAAACACTACTAATGGACATTATCGCAAATTACGGCACCACCCTGGTGCTCGTGGCGGCCTTGTTCGGCTTTTTGATGGCCTGGGGCATTGGTGCGAACGACGTCGCCAACGCCATGGGCACATCGGTCGGCACCAAGTCCCTGACCATCCGTCAGGCGATCATCATCGCCATGATCTTCGAGTTCGCCGGTGCCTATCTGGCCGGTGGCGAAGTGACGGCCACCATCCGCAGCGGCATCATCGACAGCAACGCCTTTGCCGACACGCCGGATCTGCTCGTGCTCGGCATGATCGCCTCCCTGCTGGCTGCGGGTCTGTGGCTGATCCTGGCCTCCTATTTCGGCTGGCCCGTCTCCACCACCCACTCCATCATCGGCGCCATCGTGGGCTTCGCCGTGGTGAGCATCGGTCCGGAAGCGGTACAGTGGAACAAGTTTGGCGGCATCGTCGGCTCTTGGATCATCACGCCGGCCATCTCGGGCATCATCGCCTACTTCATGTTCATCAGCGTGCAGAAGCTCATCTTCAACACGGACAACCCCCTGGACAACGCCAAGCGCTATGTCCCCTTCTACATGTTCCTGACGTCCCTGGTCATCTGCCTGGTCACCATCAAGAAGGGGCTGACCCACGTCGGTCTGCACCTGAGCAATGGCGAGGGCGTCCTGCTCTCCGTCGCCATCTCCATCGCGGTGGCGTTTGCCGGCTGGATCTATATCCGCGGCCAGCAGTACAACCCGAAAGATGACAGCAAGATGCACTTCGCCAACGTGGAGAAGGTGTTCGGCATCCTGATGATCATCACCGCCTGTGCCATGGCCTTCGCCCACGGCTCCAACGACGTGGCCAACGCCATCGGTCCGCTCTCTGCAGTCGCCTCCATCGTGGCGGCCGGCGGCGAGATCGGCGGCAGCTCCCACATCGCCTGGTGGATCCTGCCCCTTGGCGGCATCGGCATCGTCATCGGTCTGGCCACCATGGGCGAGAAGGTGATGGCGACCGTCGGCACCGGCATCACCCACCTGACCCCGAGCCGTGGCTTCGCCGCCCAGCTGGCCACCGCCGCCACCGTGGTGATCGCCTCCGGCACCGGTCTGCCTATCTCCACCACCCAGACCCTGGTCGGTGCCGTCATGGGCGTCGGTCTGGCACGGGGCATCGCGGCCCTGAACCTGGGCGTGCTGCGCAACATCGTGGTCTCCTGGGTCATCACCCTGCCCGCGGGCGCCATCCTGGCCATCGCCATTTTCTACGTGCTGCAGGCCTGCTTCTCCTGAGCAGCCCACGCCGCACGACAAAAAGCCCGGGTCATTGACCCGGGCTTTTTTATGCTTCGCCCATATTACGCCGTCGATTGAGCGTCGATCGGCTGCGGCGTTTACTCCTCGATGAAGGTCCACTCGTCGCGCACCCGGCTGATGGCATCGAGCCGCCGCTTGGCAAGCTGCTCGCGGATTGCCTCCCCTTTGAAGCCGGCCGCCACTATCTCCTTGACCGGCACAGCCTGCGCCGCCTCCAGGGCCTGAGCGACATAGTCCGGCTGACTGTAGACCTTCTCTTCGAAGCCGGTACGACCGTGGAAGTCGGCGCGACAGGCATCGAGCAGCTGGGCAAAGCGCTCCGGTCTGCGCCAGGCATCGGCCTTGTCGAATACCTTGAGCAGGGTCGCGGGCTTGAGCTCGAAGGCAATGTGGATATGGGTGTGCAGGTCGCTCACCAGCAGGGCCAAATCGCGACACTCGTTCGGCACCCGGAAGCGCTCGCAAAAATCCCGAATGAGCGGCAACCCCTTCTGACCATGGCCGTGATGGCTCGGCCAGAAGGCGGGCGGAGTCAGCCCCTTGCCAAAGTCGTGGCAGAGGGACGCGAAGCGCACGGTCAGTTCGGGGGAGAGACGACATGCCTGCGCCAGCACCATCATGGTATGGATGCCGGTGTCGATCTCCGGGTGCCATCTGGCAGGGGCCGGCACCCCGAACAGGGCATCGAGCTCGGGGAAGAGCGCCTTGAGGGCGCCGCATTCGCGCAGCACCTCGAAGAAGATCTGGGGTGTCGGCCCCAGCAGCACTTTTTCCAGCTCCTTCCAGACCCGCTCCGGGGTCAGGTGGGCCAGCTCCCCAGCCTCCGTCATCTCGCGCATCAGCCCCAGCGTCTCGGGGGCCACCACGAACCCCTGGGCATGGAAACGGGCGGCGAAGCGCGCCACCCGCAGGATGCGCAGGGGATCCTCGGCAAAGGCCGGCGAGACATGGCGCAGCAACCGCGCCTCCAGATCCTGCACGCCGCCGTAGGGATCGTGCAGTTGCCCGTCCTCATCTTCGGCGATGGCGTTGATGGTGAGATCCCGGCGCAGCAGATCCTGCTCCAGCGTTACCTCGGGGGAGGCATGGCAGACGAAGCCGGTGTAACCCTGCCCCTGCTTGCGCTCGGTGCGCGCCAGGGCGTACTCCTGCTGGGTTTTGGGGTGAAGAAAGACCGGAAAGTCTCGGCCCACCTGGGTGAATCCGAGACCCAGCATCTGCTCCACCGTGGCGCCGACCACCAGATGATCCCTGTCACCCTGGGGCAATCCCAACAGGCGATCCCGTACCGCCCCTCCGACCAGATAAATCTGCACGCGCACTCTCCCTCGATAAACTTGCCCCGATGATACCGCTTTTGGCCAAGAGAGACGATGTGCACCCGTCGCACCAGGCTCGCCATCACTCGGCCGGGCGGCTGCTTCCCGCTATCGTCCCGAGCGACTCAGCCCGTGGTTCGAGCCAGCTCCCCTTATGGTATCCGGGTCTTTGACTTCCCTTTTGGGAGGCTTTAACCTGCCGCCCATAACAATGGAATGGATCCTTATGTACACACAGTTCTTCGGTCTGTCGGAGCCCCCGTTCTCCATCTCGCCCAATCCCAAATACCTCTATATGAGCGAGCGTCACGGGGAGGCCCTCGCCCACCTCAACTACGGGTTGCAGGACGGTGGCGGCTTCGTGCTGCTGACCGGGGAAGTGGGTACGGGAAAAACCACCGTCTCCCGCTGTCTGCTGCAGCAATTGCCCGCCGACACCGAGATCGCCTACATCCTCAATCCCTCTCTGACCGAGCGGGATCTGCTGGCCGCCATCTGCGACGAATTCCAGTTGCCCTACGGCGAAGAGGCCAGCCTCAAGCAATTGTTCGACCTTATCCGGGATCATCTGCTGGCAAATCTGGCGGCAGGCAAGCGCAGCGTGGTGCTGGTGGATGAAGCCCAGCACCTGCTGCCCGGCGTGCTGGAGCAGTTGCGACTGCTCACCAATCTGGAGACAGACGAGAAGAAACTGCTGCAGGTGGTGCTCATCGGCCAGCCCGAGCTGCAACAGATGCTGCGCCAGCCCCTGTTGCGCCAGCTGGCGCAGCGGATCACCGCCCGCTATCACCTGCTGCCGCTGTCGCGCCAGGATGTGGATGCCTATGTCCGCTTCCGGTTGCAGGTGGCAGGCTGCGTCCAGCCCATCTTCACCCCCAGGGCCATCCAGACCCTGCATCGCCTCTCCGGGGGCATTCCCCGTCTCATCAACCTCATCTGCGACCGCGCCCTCATCGCCGCCTTCGCCCGTGGCAGCCACAAGATAGTGCACGGGGACATCAGCCAGTCCGCGTATGAGGTGAGCGGCATTCGCGACGAGGGAAGCTGGCAATCCGGCCTCACGGTCGCCCTGGTGGGCACCCTGCTGGTCGCCACCGGCTGGTGGGGCTGGCAATTCTTCGGATTCTTCCCAGCCCGCCCCCTGGTCAAGGTTGAGGTACCGGTCAAGGTGGATGACACGCCGGAGCAGCAAGCCCAGCTGACCCGCGCCATCAATCAGGCGCTGGAGCCGGACGTCGCCATGCAGAATCTCTACAAGGTATGGGGCTACCAGGCCGAGCTGGAGGAGGCAACCTGCGACAATGCCCCCCGTGCGGGCCTGCGCTGCCAGGAGGGAGAAGCCTCCCTGGCGCAATTGCAGGCGTTGCAATACCCGGCCCTCATCAGTCTCACCGACGAGACCGGCGGCCTCTATTACGCCACCCTGGTCAGCCTGGGGGCGGACAAGGCTTCCCTGCTCATCGGCAACCAGAGCTGGCAGGTGGACAGGCAGTGGCTCTCCGACGCCTGGGGCGGCAGCTACACCCTGCTCTGGCGCATGCCCAGGGGCAACGTGCCCCTGATAGCGAGCAATGCCGGGGCTGCCCAGGTGCAGTGGCTGGACAACGCCCTTAGCCGCGCCATGCAGCAACCCGATCGCAAGGTGAGCCGCTTCGATGCCACCCTCAAGAACAAGCTGCAACAGTTCCAGCGCGAGCAGGGACTGACCCCGGACGGCATCGCCGGCAGCAACACCCTGCTGCGGCTGAATGTGGCCTCCGGCGAACCCATGCCCAGGCTGGAGGATGAATCCCTGCGAGCCAGCACGCCGGTCGATCTCGACAGCGTGGCGGATGATGAGACGGATCCCATGGTCGAGGAGGCCTCCTGATGTCCACCCTGCTCAAGGCCCTGCGCCGGGCCGACCAGCCCCAGTTCACCCCCCATATGCCGCTCATGGGTCTGCCCGTGAGCCAGGAAGAGGAGCCCAACCGCCGCTGGATCTGGTGGGCCCTGGTGCCCCTGGCCCTGGTGATGGGCGCCGCCGCCAACTATGGCTGGCACCTCTATCACCTCAAACCCGTGGAACAGCAGGTCGAAGTGAAGGAAGTGGTGACTCCCCCCTTCGTGCGGGTCGAACCCAGGCCCATGATCACCCGGCCGCTGCCGCCCCCCTTGCCGGAGCCCGTGGTCGCTCCAAGACCTGCCGCAACCCCGGCTGCGACTACCGCAAACCAGGGGGGGCAGAGTCTGGCAGAACGGCTGATGGCCGCCCTCAACAACACGCCGCTGGTGGAAGAGAGTGCGCCCCAGGCTCAGGTCCAGACCAGTGCCATCCCCCTCGGCGCCCTGGCCCCGGCCCTGAAACAGCAGGTACCGTCCCTGACCTATGGTGCCCACAACTACTCCTCCGACCCGGCCAAGCGGGCCGTCGTGCTCAATGGACGGGAGTGGCGCGAGGGCAATGAAATAGCCCCCGGTGTCATCCTGGCAGCCATCGCCCAGGACTACATCGTCCTGCAGGTCGGCGGCCAGTATGCCAGCCTCAAGGCGCTGCAAGACTGGCGCGGCTGATCTGCCGGCATCCGGTGGCCCTCCCCCGGGAGGGTCACTGCCCATTCTGAGGGAGCCCGAGAGCTCCCCTTTTTAATCAATAACCTACACTCGACCTTTGCCATGCGCCGGGTCGGGGATCGCCCTCCTGATGGCGGGCGGACTTATCATCAGAACATGAGCACACTGTGAGCCACTCAGACAACACCACCTTCGCCACCCGCATTCTGGACTGGTACCAGATCCACGGCCGCAAGACCCTGCCCTGGCAGCAGGACAAGACCCCCTACCGGGTCTGGGTCTCCGAGATCATGCTGCAACAGACCCAGGTTGCCACTGTCATCCCTTATTACGAGCGGTTCATGGCCCGCTTCCCCGACGTGCTGGCCCTGGCCAACGCCCCCATCGACGAGGTGCTGCATCACTGGACCGGGCTTGGCTACTACGCGCGCGCGCGCAACCTGCACAAGGCTGCCCAGCAGATCCGCGATCTGCACGGCGGCCTCTTTCCGGAACAACTGGAAGAGGTGATGGCTCTGCCCGGCATCGGTCGCTCCACCGCCGGGGCCGTGCTCTCCCTCTCTCTGGGCCAGCCCCACGCCATCCTGGATGGCAACGTGAAGCGGGTACTCACCCGCTGGCTGGCGCTGGCGGGCTGGCCGGGCCAGAAGCAGGTCGAGCACGATCTCTGGGAGCTGGCGACCCGCCTCACCCCGCGCGTCGGGGTGGCCCAGTACAACCAGGCCATGATGGACATGGGGGCCACCGTCTGCACCCGCAGCAAGCCCGCCTGCGAGCGCTGCCCGGTGCAGGCCGATTGCCAGGGGCTGTCGCAGGGCAACCCCACCGCTTACCCTCACAGCAAGCCGAAGAAGAGCATTCCGGCACGCAACGGCATTATGCTGATCATCCGCCACGGCGATCAGCTGCTGCTGGAGAAGCGTCCGCCGCAAGGGATCTGGGGCGGGCTCTACTGCTTCCCGCAGGTGGAATCCCTCACCGAGGTGACCGGACGACTGCGGGAGTTGGGGCTGGAGGATGCCGCCTATCAGGAGCTCGCTGGATTTCGTCACACTTTCAGTCACTTCCACCTCGATATTCGCCCTTTGCTGATCGAAATGGCTGTTCCGCCCGCCCCCCTGCTCATGGAAGCGGATACCCGACTCTGGTATAACTTACGCCATCCTGCCGAGGTGGGATTGGCGGCGGCCACGGCCCGTCTGCTCGCCTACCCGGACTTACAACCAGACTTGCAACCACAGAGGTCAACATGAGCCGTACCGTATTTTGCCTGCGCCTGAAGAAAGAAGCGCCGGGTCTCGATTTCCAACTCTACCCCGGTGAACTCGGCAAGCGGATCTTCGACAACATCAGCAAGGAAGCCTGGACCGAGTGGCAGAAGAAGCAGGTCATGCTGATCAACGAGAAGAAGCTGAACATGATGAATCTCGAGCACCGCCAGTTGCTGGAAAAAGAGATGGTCAGCTATCTGTTCGACGCGGGTGAAGTCCAGATCGACGGTTACACCCCTCCCAGCCAGTGAGCGGGAATCGAGTCAAAGGGCCAGCGTCCCCCTGAGTCGTCGACATGCCGCAGGGTGACACCAATCCTGGCTCAGGCCAGTCAGTGACGGGCGGCCCCACCGCCCGGTTTGAGGATCTTATGGGTCGTTTTTTTGGGCTGCTGTGCGCCCTGCTGTTTCTCTCTGCCTGTTCATCCACACCCCAGACCAGCGGGAGTGGCGATGATGATCTGGTCAACGGCAAGGACGTGCGCGGTTTTGAACACATGATCAGTGCGCTCTCCCATAACGTGAACGAGATATGGGGGCGCGAGGCGCTGTTCGCGGGCAAGTTTGACTACGTCAAATACACGGATCAGTACAAGAGCCGCGCCCACATCGATTTCTCCAGTGGTCACATCATGGTGGAAACCGTCTCGGGTCTGGATCCCCGCGCCCACCTGCGCCGCGCCATCATCGAAACCCTGCTAACCCCGGACGATCCGGCAGAGGTCGACCTCTATTCCGACCGTGAGATCATGCCAGGTGGCGAGCCCTTCCTCTATGGCCAGGTGCTGGACAACCAGGGACAAGCGATCCGCTCCAGCTGGCGTGCAGAGCGTTATGCCGACTATCTGATCGCCAACGCGATGAAGAAGCGCACCCTCGGGATCCGCAACATCTTCTTCATCGACATTCCCATGGTGGCCAACCACGAAGACAGGCGCGGCTACAAATACGCCAGCATCATCCGCGATGCCTCCCGCAAGTACGGGGTCGCCGAGAGTCTCATCTACGCGGTGATCAAGACCGAGAGCAGCTTCAACCCCTATGCGGTCAGCCACGCCAACGCCTATGGCCTGATGCAGGTGATCCCGGCTACCGCTGGGCGGGATGTCTATGTGAGGGTCAAGGGCAAGGATGGCCAGCCGACCAGGGAAGATCTGTTCAATCCGGCCTACAACATCGATGTGGGGACCGCCTACCTGCACCTGCTGCAGACCGTCTATCTGGCGGATATCCAGGATCCCCAGTCCCGCCGCTATGCGGTGATCTCCGCCTACAACGGTGGTGCGGGAGGGGTGCTCAACACCTTCTCCAACGATCGCAAGGCGGCCCCCGGCATGATCAACCGCCTCTCCCCCGAGGCCGTCTATCAGGTACTGACCGAACAACATCCCAAGGCAGAGGCTCGCCGCTATCTCTACAAGGTCAATCAGGCCGAGAAGGGGTTCAAGCGAACCGTCGCAAGCCGGGCTGGCTGATGGCATGCAAGAAGGGCGCTCCTGGAGCGCCCTTCTCATTTACTGTGGCCAGAAAGCTTACTTGGCGATGAAGCCACCCTTGCTCAGGGGCGCAGCCCCCACCTTCTCCAGGTGTTCCACCTCGACTTCGGTCTTGTTCCAGCTGTGGTCCACCTCGCCGCGCACGCGGATCAGATCGTCAGGGCCTACCTCGGTACCGCGCCACACGTCACCGTCCACCTCCACTTCCACCTCGCCGCTGTCGTCACGGAACAGGTAGTTTTCGCCACCCAGGTGTTTGACCAGTTTGCCTTCCAGGGTCACCCACTGATCATCGGCCACGTCTTTCAACTGGGCGACCGATACCTTGTTCTGCTCCTTGGGGCCGGTGTAGGCCGCCATGGCGAAGGAAGAGACGGACATCAGGGCCACCAGGGCGATTGCTTTTGCGTTGTTCATTTCATGCTCCTGTCTTTGCTGTATGAGGGCATCTTGCCCGGGGGCGCGTGAAACAAACGTGAAGCCTCCCCATTCAGGGAGGAGTGATGTGATCGCAAGCGATTAAATGGCCACGGCATGCTGCAAAAATGTATTCGAGTGGATACCTTTTCACCTGGCCATGCGGGTTCCCAGCCCGCCGCCATCGAGGAACAGCCCGCAGGCCCGCCCTGCCCCATCCATGAGAACAGCTACATGAACAAATGGCTTTTGTGTTTATTGGGTCTCTTCGCCCTCACGGCCCATGCCGCCGAGACGCGTCCCCCCTTCTCCCGCATCGTGATGTTCGGCGACAGCCTCTCCGATACCGGCAAGATGTACGACAAGATGCGCGGTTACCTCCCCTCCAGCCCGCCTTACCATCAGGGCCGCTTCTCCAACGGCCCGGTCTGGCTGGAGCAGCTCACCCAGCACTTCCCGGGCCTCGCCATCGCCAACGAGGCGGAAGGGGGCGCCACTGCCGTGGCCTACAACAAGATCTCCTGGAACCCCAAGTATCAGGTCATCAACAACCTGGACTACGAGGTGACCCAGTTCCTGCAAAAGGATGGCTTCAAGCCCGACGATCTGGTGATCCTCTGGGTCGGTGCCAACGACTACCTGGCCTATGGCTGGAACACCGAGCAGGATGCCAAGCGGGTGCGCGACGCCATCAGCGATGCGGCCAGCCGCATGGTATTGAACGGTGCCAGGCAGATCTTGCTGTTCAACCTGCCGGATCTGGGCCAGAACCCCTCGGCCCGCAGCCAGAAAGTGGTCGAGGCAGCCAGCCATGTCTCCGCCTACCACAACCAGCTGCTGCTGAATCTGGCACGCCAGTTGGCTCCCACCGGCATGGTGAAATTGTTCGAGATCGACAAGCAGTTCGCCGAGATGCTGCGCGAGCCGCAGAACTTCGGCCTGAGCGACACCGAACACGCCTGCTATGGCGGCGGCTATGTGTGGAAGCCCTTTGCCTCCCGCAGCGCCGCCACCGACAGTCGACTGGCCCCCTTCAATCCCGAGGAGCGCCTTGCCATCGCCGGCAACCCTCTGCTGGCTCAGGCCGTCGCAACGCCCATGGCGCGCCGCAGTGCGGGCGAGCTGAACTGTGAAGGCAAGATGTTCTGGGACCAGGTCCACCCCACCACAGTGGTACACGCCGCCCTGAGCGAGCGGGCTGCCGCCTTCATCGAACAGGAGTACGAATTCCTCCCTCGATAACGGAGGCCATCCTGCCAGGGCCGGCGCCTAGCCGGCCCTCTTGCCGACAAGGGCAAGCAATCCATATGACACCCATCACAGATTCGAGTCACGGTTCCCCGGCGGTCTTCTGTCTCCACTATGATGCAGATGGATATCACAATATGTTTTATATCAGTTGCTTGTAGATCGAGAAAAGCGAGCTACGTTTAAACGTGTTGTGGTCGAACACAGGCCCAACCCACGAGGCGAGGCGACATGAATTCGCGCTCCCCACACACAAGATTGCAGAGGCATCTATGAACAAAACACTGATTACCTTGCTGGTTTCAGGCTTGCTTGCGGCCAACGCCCAGGCAGCCGGACAAGACAACACCTGGTATGGCGGTGCCAAACTGGGTTGGTCCAACTTCTACGGTGTCGATGAAAGCAATTCCATCGCCATCACCGACAAAGACGACGATGAAGTCGGCGCCGGTGCCTTCGCCGGTTACCAGATCAACCAGAATCTGGGTGTCGAACTCGGTTATGACTACCTTGGCAAGCTCAAGTACAGCGGCACCCGCAATGGCGCGGCCTTCAATGACTCCGTGCAAGCCCAGCTGGCCCAGCTCACGCTGAAACTGGGGTTCCCGGTTGCGGACAATCTGGACCTTTACGGCCGTGTCGGGGGCGGCTATGGCTGGACCGACAGCGATCAGCTGGAAAACGACAGCCGCTTCACCTTCGTCGGCGCGCTCGGTGCGGAGTATGCCCTGAGCCTGGATTGGGCAGCCCGCCTCGAATACCAGTACAGCACCCCATATGGCAGCCGTGACGATACCGGCCTGCGCATGGACAACGGCCTGCTCTCCCTGGCCGCCGTCTATCGCTTCGGTCAGGTTGCACCGGCTCTGCCGGTCGCAGCTCCCGCCCCCGCGCCCGAGCCCGTGATGGTCGACAAGCAGTTCACCCTGAGCTCGGACGTGCTGTTTGACTTCAACAAGGCCACCCTCAAGCCCCAGGCCGGGCAGGCGCTGGATACCCTCTACAGCCAGATTGAAGAGGCCAGGCCCAAAGACGGGTCGGCCACCGTCATCGGCTATACCGACCGCATCGGCTCCGAGGCCTACAACCAGAAGTTGTCCGAGCAGCGTGCCCGGACCGTGGCCGATTACCTGATTGGCAAGGGCCTGCCGGCCGGCAAGGTCAATGTGGAAGGGCGTGGCAAGCAGTCTCCCGTCACCGGCGACAGCTGCACCAGCAAATCCAAGCGCGAGCTGATCGTCTGCCTGGCCCCGGATCGCCGGGTAGAGGTCAAGGTACAGGGCGTCTCGGAAGTACAGCAATAACGACGACCCCAAACAAAACGGGAGGCCATGGCCTCCCGTCTTTTTTTATGCTTCCTCAGATGCGCGTGCGTACATCCGCCGCAATCTGATCGAGCAACAGTTGCCAGCCCTGTCCCAGCTCGTTCACCAGGGCGCCATACCCATCGGCAGGCAGCACCCGCTCCTGCTGGAAGGGAACATCTCTCAACACGACCCCCTCCTCCGTCAGCAGGCGCCAGCGACCGCTGAGCAGGGCGCGGCCGTCGTGCCGCCCCTGGAAACGCTCGACCGAGATGCTCAGCACAGGCCCCTTGCGGGCCCCGTCCTGACGCACCACCCAGCCAGGCAAGCGGCTGGAGAGGCCATTGAGGGTCAACTGGTTCAACTGGGCATCGAGGGAACCTGCCCAGCGATGGTACTCGGCAAAGTGCAGCTCCTTTCCCTCCAGCTGATAGACCAGGCTCATCCGGTCAAGCTGACCGGACAGGGCGACGGGGCGCAGCACCAACTGGTGCTGCGGCTTCGCCGTGGTGACACTCGACGGCGCCGTGTCGGCATCCAGCGAATAGTAATGCAGCGTCGTCGGTGCACTGCCACATCCCGCCAGCAGGCCCAGCAAGGCCAGCGTCATCATCCGTTTTTTCATCATTTTCCTCGCTTGGGCTCGGGATCCCGCGGACGAGCGCGGTCAAAGATCAGCGAACTCGGCTGCTCGTTCAGTGAATGGACCAGAGGTTGCAACTCGCTCATCAGCTGGTTGAGGGATTGCACCGACTGACGCAGCTCCTGATTGGTCTGGGAACCGGCATCATAGGTCTGCAACGTCTCCTGCAACTGCTTGAGGCTCTGGTTGAGGGAGGCCGGCAACTGCTGGGTCGACTGCTGGCCGGTAAACTGCTCCAGATTCGCACTCACGGCACTGACATGCTTGAGCGTCTTGTCCAGCGTCATCAGGGTGCTGTTGACCTGAGTAAGGGTGGTGGCCATGTCCATGTCGACGAACTTGTCGAGGATGAGGTTCACCTTGCGTTCGATCTGATCCAGCCCGGCCTGGGCAGTCGGGAAGACCTGATAGCCCGCCATCTTGAGCGGCTGATAGACAGGCGCATCCGGATAGAAGTTCAGATCGATCACCTTGCCCCCCGTCAGCAGGCTGGCGGTCTTGAGGCTGGCCCTCAGCCCTTCCTTGAACTGCTTGTTGAACAGGGCCCGCCACTGCTCCTTCTCCGCATTGGCATAACGGTGGGAGAGACGCTGCACCTCGATGCGCGCCAGCACCGGGATCTGCCGGCTCTTGAACAGCTGGACGCCCTTGTCGTCGATAAGATAGGGAGCCGAGATGACGGTACCGACCCGGATGCCGCGATACTGTACCGCCGCGCCGGGATGCAGCCCGCCCACATCATTGTCGAACAGGAAGACATAGTCGATGAACTGATCCAGGCTACCGGCCAGCACGCTCTCCTCGTCCTTGAACAGCACGAACTCGTCGTTCTGTTTCACCGGCTCCCCCGGCAACCAGCCGGGAGGCAGCCCCATGGTGATGCCGCCGTTGATCAGGCTCTCCAGCGAGTCCATCTTCACCTTCATCCCCTCGCTGCTCATGGAGACCTCGAAGCCGGGCGTCAGCCAGAACCGGGAGTTGCTGCTCACCAGGACGTCATAAGGCGCGTTGATGAAGAGCTGGTACTGCATCTCGCTCTTCTCGGGCAGGAACTTGGCCTCTTCGACCTGGCCGATGGTGAATCCCTGATAGCTGATGGGGGAGCCCGCACCCAGCGCGTTGGCATCCCGGCTGGACAGGGAGAGCCGCAATCCCTTGGCATCCAGGGATGCCAGGGGTGGCCTGTCCAGCATGGCGTATTCGCTTCGCGCCCTGCCCTTCTTGCCGGGAGAAAGCTCGATATAGGCACCGGAGAGCAAGGTGCCAAGACCGGAAACGCCCTCACGCCCGACCCTGGGCTTGACCACCCAGAACTGGCTGTCTTTCTTGAGCATGCCGGCGGCGGCATTGGTCAGGCGAGCCTTGAGCACGGCATGGCTGTAATCCTCGCTGAGCTCCACCGTCTCGATACGGCCCACCTCCACTTCACGAGAACGGATCACCGTCTTGCCCGCCACTATGCCCTCGGCGGTCGCCACCGTCAGGGTGAAGCTCGGCCCTTGTGAATACCAGTGCTGGAACAGCATCCAGGCGCCGATGAAGAGGGCCAGCAAGGGCACCATCCAGATAGCGGCAGCCGAACTCATGAAATCAGAGCCCGGTTTCCACCTTGTCTTACGCTCACTCACGTTCGCGTTCTCCTTGTTGTAAATCCCAGATCAGGCGGGAATCGAAACTCATGGCAGCCACCATGGTGACCAGTACGACCCCGGCAAAGGCGACGGCCGCAGGGCCAGGGTAGATGGTCATCAGATTGTCGAGCCGGATGAGACCGGCCAGGATGGCCACCACGAAGACGTCGATCATCGACCAGCGCCCCACAAATTCGGTCATGCGATAGAGTTTGAGCTTGCCGAGGGGAGATGCCCCCTGGCCGCGCTGCACCACGTAGCAGAGCCACAGCAGCGCCAGGATCTTCACCAGCGGCACCACCACGCTCGCGAAGAAGATGACGGCGGCAATGGGGTAGGAGCCCATGGCCCACAGCAGCACCACCCCGCCCATGATGGTCGAGGGGCTGTCATCCCCCAGGAACACGGTGTCCATGATGGGATAAAGGTTGGCTGGGACATAGAGGATCACCGAAGTGATCAGCAGGGCCCAGGTGCGGTTCAGACCACCCGGCTTGCGGCTGTGCAGGTGATCCCCGCAGCGAACGCAACTATGGGCATCCTGCTCGTTCAGGGCGCCGCAGATGTGACAGCCCACCAGACCGCACGACAGGGCGCTCTCCTCGGGATCCAGTTCCCTCGCCGCCGTCGGGCCGAACAGCCGCTGCCACAGCCACATCCGATCCAGGGAGGAGATCATCTTGATGAGCAGCAGGGTGTAGCCAACGAAGGCCCAGAACGACAGCCCCATCTTGATGTCGGCCATCCCCATCAGCTTCACCAGAGAGATGAGCACGCCGATGAGGAAGACGTCCACCATCAGCCAGGGCTTGATCCGGCACAGCAGGCGGCCAAGGGAGCGCAGGGCCTTGCTGTGCAGATCCTTGTCCAGGCGCCACAGCACCAGCATGATGGAGCCGATATAGACCAGCGGCAACCCGATCAGGGTAATACTCAGCACGGCCCCGAGGAACAGGTAGCCTTGATCCACCAGGGTGGTGATACATTGCAGGAAGGTCATCTCCTGCCCCACCCCCTTGGCCGAGAACGACATGAAGGTAAAGGCGTTGGAGAGCACGAACATGATGATGGCCGCAAAGCCATAGGCGATGGGCCTGCGCTCCTGCTCAGGCAGATGACGAGTCAGGGTATGGCCGCAGCGCGGACAACTGCTCGTCTCCCCCACGGCCAGCTCGGTGGCCGGCACCAGCAGGTCACACTCTTCGCAGGCGGTCGCGTCATGGGTATAGGTGGGTGGATGTTGGTGTGAAACCGGATGCAAGATAAGACCCCAGCATGAGGCCCGCCACGGGGCCAGAGCCGCCAATTATTGCAGCAGCGGCCCCTGCCGACCAGCCCTGTCGTTGTCCATCCTGCCCGGGTGTGAGAATGACTTTGACAAGGCAGTGACCATTTAGCACAATCAAACGCCACTTTTTTTCCGCGGGACAATAATTTATGACAACTGAATCCCCAAGCTACTCCACTATCGAGCAGGCCTTCTCCCTCGGGAACGGGCAAGATTCTGCCCTCAACTGGTTGCGCAAAAACCGTAGCCAGGTCGCCATCTTCCTGGTGAGCGGCATCAAGCTAGAAGGGACCATCAGCGGTTTTGACCAGTACAGCGTGCTGTTGACCGATGCCCATGGCAATCAGCAACTGGTCTACAAGGCCAAGATTTCCACCATTGCCATGCACTCCGGCCGTCCTGCCGTCAGCATCCAGCGGGCCCGCAAGCCACGGGTTTCCATGGCACCGCGCCCCCATGGCGCCCCCAGCCGTTATGACGACAACCAGGGTGGTGGCAGCGAGCAGTAAATCTCTCCCCCGCCCATCCTGACGGTGTCGCTGCGTCAGCCAGTGACATCTGCTCCCCACTC
This sequence comes from Aeromonas sp. R2-1, assembly GCF_040908425.1. Taxonomy (NCBI): domain Bacteria; kingdom Pseudomonadati; phylum Pseudomonadota; class Gammaproteobacteria; order Aeromonadales; family Aeromonadaceae; genus Aeromonas; species Aeromonas sp. R2-1. The sequence continues at coordinate 72,876 of NZ_JBFODR010000055.1, read as the reverse complement.
TCATGTTTCGCCTGTCCCGTATGAGAGTGGGGCTTCTCTCCCGAGCCGGTTGTTGACCCGCTCGTCTTCGTCACTCAGCAGGTCAACCCGACCGGTTTTCCCTCTCTGACCATGCAGACCTGCATGCCGGCCGCTTCACCGGCCTGTGCGCCTATGCCCGTGTCCTCGAACACCAGACATTGACCGGGCTCGACCCCCAGGCGTCGCGCCACCAGCAGGAAGGTGTCTGGATGGGGTTTGTGCAGCTCCACGTCGTCGGCGGTAACCACCACGGGGAAATACCGATCCAGCCCTGTGTTGCGCAGCACCGCTTCGGCATTGATACGGGGGGAGCCTGTCCCTATGCCCATGGGGATCCGGCCGTGATAGCGTTCCACCAGATCCAGCATGGCCGGGAAGGGGGTGGCCTTGTGCAGGTTGGCGACATAGTGTTCGGTCTTGCAGCGTGTCACCACCAGGGGATCCAGCGCGATCTGCTGCACTTCGGCCACCAGCAGGGCTATCTTGCGGCTGGGCATGCCTCCCAGCTCATAAAACCAGTCGGCGTCGAACCGAAAGCCAAACTCGCGGGCGGTGTGCTCCCAGGCGGCCAGGTGCAAGGGCATGGAGTCCACCAGAGTGCCGTCGAGGTCGAAAACCAGGCCTTGAAATCCGGATAGGGTCATGGTGCAGGATCTGTCTGTGAAAAATGGGCCCCCATTCTAGCCAGAGCGCGGGCGCATCGCCATGCGCCAGATGGCGAGAAACGCTTGCCACCTCATTTATACAGGGCGGCGTGGATCTGAAAGCCCGCACGTATACAGGTCAGCATGGATCTGATGCCGGGCAGGCAGCCCCCACGCAGGTGTCAGCGATAGGCCAGGGTACAGGCCCGCCCTTGTGATTTGGCGTGATAGAGTGCCTGATCCGCCTGCTCGGTCAGGGTTTGCCACTCCTTGTCCGATGACGGGACCAGATAGCTGAACCCGATGCTGACGGTGAGTGTCGCCGCCACCCGGGAAGCCGGATGGGGAATTTGCAAGGCGTCAAGGCCGTGGTGGATCTGCTCCGCCAGCCGCTCCGCCTCTCCCGGCTGCGGTGAACACAGCAGGATGACAAACTCCTCCCCCCCATAGCGGGCCACCAGGTTGGTACGCCGCCGCTCGGTGTCCTGCAGCAGTGCCGCCACCCGCTGCAGGCACTGATCCCCCTTGCCGTGGCCGAAGTGATCGTTGTAGGACTTGAACTCGTCCACATCGATCATCAGCACCGCCAGCACGCCCTGATGGCGGCGAGCCCGCTCCCACTCCCGCTCCATGGTGATGTCCCATTGGCGGCGGTTGGCGATGCCAGTCAGGGGATCTTCCAGAGACAGCAGGGAGAGGCGCCGGTTGGCCTCCTCCAGCGCCCGGTTGGTATCGGCCAGTTGCCGGGTCCGCTCCTGCACCCTCAGCTCCAGCTCCCGATTGAAGCGCTCAAGCTTCTCCTGGGTGCGCTGGCGGATCAGCAACTGGGAAAGCACGGCGGCATACTGCTTGAAGATCTCGCTCTGATACGCCTTGAGGGGGCGCCGCCAGAGCAGGTTGTCGGCGGCAATCCAGCCGATGGGGGTACTCCCGTCCCAGAGCGACACCATGGCGTTCCAACCGCGACCCACCTCCTGCTTCTCGTAATAGAGAGGCGTGTCCTCCAGCACCAGGACATAGTCCTTGCGACGCAGCGCCTCCTGCACCGTGGGGTGATCCGGAATGGGGCTGATGAAATGGCGCTCGTCGATGAGCTCACCCGCCTCGTTGGTCCCCCAGGTACCGTGCATGGTCTTGAATTCACTGTCAGTCAGGAAGATGGCGATGCGATCGAACTGCAACTCCTGGCGGGCCAGTGCCACCGCGTCGTGCAGCAGACGATCCTCGCTCTCGCAGCGGGAGAGCTTGACCCCCACCTGATGCAGCGCCTGCAGCATGCTGAGGAAAGAGTCCTGCAGGGCCTGGCTGCGCACGAGGTCTGCCTGGGTGTGGAGCCGCTGATCCCGCTCCAGATCCACCTGTCCCGCGAGTCGCCGACTCTCGAGCTCGGCGGCGAGATAATGCATGAGCAGCTGGATACTCTGCTGCTGGCGTCTTGGCAGGCGATCGAGACGACGGCGGGTTTCCAGATAGACCACAGCCTCCAGCCCCTTGTGACGCTTGAGGGGGAAGCTGGCGCGCAGGCGCGGGATCTCGGGTTCGACGCTCTCCCGCTCCCAGATGGCACGGGTCGGCGCGATGGGCTCCACCAGCAACTGGCCGAGCGCAAGGGAACGTTCGATGAAGAGGATGGGCAACTCGAGGGAAGAGAGGACGTCAGCGCTCAGGCAGAGCAGACCCTGTTCCGGGCGATAGTGATAGAGCTGGGGCGTCGGAGCACGCAGCCACAGATAGATCTGTTCAGCCTCTGTTTTTTCCCTGACCGCAGACAAGGTCACTTCACAGAGATGTTCAAAACTGGTGAAGTGCTCCGGATCCCATTCTTCCATGCCAAATCATCCTTGGTTGTATCCAAGCGAGTATATCGGCAAAGCCCGGCCATTAATTGACCGGGCAATCAAAAGCGAGATCCAGAGCCCAGTTTTTACAACAGATTTAATGCCTGCATGGCACTGCGGATGCGCTCGCGGGTGGCCTCGGAGAGCGGCATCACCGGCAGACGGCACTCTTCGCTGCACAGACCCAGCAGAGAGACCGCATACTTGGCCCCTGCGGGGCTCGGCTCGGCGAACATGGCCTGGTGCAGCGGAATGAGCTTGTCCTGCAATTCGCGGGCAGCTTGCCACTCACCGGCCAGCGCTAGGTTCTGCACCTCGGCCACCAGCTTGGGGGCCACGTTGGCCGTCACCGAGATGCAACCCTGGCCACCACCGATGTTGTAGGCCACGGCGGTGGCATCTTCACCGGAGAGCCAGGCAAACGGCTTCTTGATGAGCTGGCGTTCAACCCAGGGGCGGGCCAGATCACCGGTGGCATCCTTCACGCCGGCAATGCGCGGCAACTCGGCCAGACGGGCCAGGGTCGCCGGCTGCACGTCAACGATGGCGCGGGGCGGAATGTTGTAGACGATGATGGGTTTGGTGGTGGCGTCGTGCACCGCCTTGAAGTGGTGGTAGAGCCCTTCCTGATTGGGGCGGTTGTAGTAACCGGCCACATGCAGGGTGGCATCCGCTCCCATCTGCTCGGCATAGCGGGTGTATTCAATGGCTTCAACCGGGTTGTTGGAGCCTGCACCTGCGATCACGGGAATGCGCCCGGCCACCAGCTTGACCACCAGCTCCACCACGCGGCAATGCTCATCGTGGGTCAGGGTCGGGCTCTCCCCGGTCGTGCCGACCGGCACTATGCCATGGGTTCCCTGCTCTATGTGCCACTCCACCAGGCGAGCCAGTGCGGCCTCGTCCAGCTGGCCCTGTCGAAATGGGGTGATCAGGGCAACTATCGAACCTTGAAACATGGGATTTCCTTCTCCTAAACAGATGGATTGGTCAATAAAAAGCCCCGGTACGGGAGTCGCTACCGGGGCTTGAATCGTCTCAGGGATGAGAGGTTACGCGCGCACGCCAGCAGGCCCGATTGTCAGGCTGTGTTTATGCTTTCGTTTCGATACGCATGACCGCATTGCATCATCTCTGGGTAAATAGGCGTCTGGGCATATTTCGGGAACACGGCATAAATGTCAAGGCGAAAGCGGCCATGTATAATGGCCGCCCAAAAATGCGTGGAGAGACCCAATGAGCCGTCCTGTCAGTGCCGTCAGTCAGATGCTGGAACGTAACCAAGCCCTCTTTGTCGGCAAGCGGCTGTTGGTGTGCGGTGCCCTGGAGGATGATTATCCTCGTCAACTGGCCGAGCTGGCACAAAGCCTGACCGTCTTCACCACGGATTACTGCTATTACCGCACCCAGCAGGCCGTTCTGGGAGACGCCATCCTGTTCGATCACCAGCTGGGTGGCGCCCCCCGATTCGATGCCCTGCTGCTGCTGATGCCCAAGGCCAAGGCCGAGGCGCAATACCTGCTGGCCATGATGACGCCGCTGCTCGAAAGCGGGGCCGACCTGTTCCTCGCCGGCGAGAACCGGGGCGGCATCAACGGGGCAGACAAGCTGCTGGCACCTTATGGCGAGAAACCGATCAAGCGCGACTCTGCGCGCCGCTGCTCTCTCTACCACGGCACGCTCGACAAACCGGTCGTTCCCTTCGAGCTGGACGCCTGGTTCAGTCGCTATGAGTGCCAGGCGGGCGACACCACCCTGACCGTCATGGCCCTTCCCGGGGTCTTCAGTGCAGACGGCCTGGATCTCGGCACCCAGATGCTGCTGGCGAGCCTCCCCCCCGTAACGGGCAAGCTGCTCGACTTTGGCTGCGGCGCCGGCGTCATCGGTTCCATGCTGGCCAAGCGCAACCCGGCCCTGGCCGTCACCATGGTGGATATCAATGCCCTGGCACTGGAGTCCAGCCGCCGAACCCTGGCGGTCAACGGTCTGAGGGGACGTGTTCATGCCTCCGATGTCTATTCCGACATTGCCGAAACATTCCAACAGATTGTCTCGAATCCCCCCTTCCATGCCGGGCTCAAGACCTTCTACGCCGCCACCGAAACCTTCCTGGCAAAGGCACCTGAGCACCTGACCGCAAATGGCGCCCTGACCATAGTCGCCAATGCCTTCCTGCGATACCAGCCTATACTGGATGCGCACTTCAAACAGACCGAGGTGATCGCGGGCGATGCCAAATTCAAGGTGTATCTGAGCAAAGCTTAAAGAAGTGCAACGGTTGTAATAAAACAAGTAGAGAGTGCCAGACGGGATCTGTTAAGGTACCAAGAAAACGTTTACCACCCCTTTAGGGGTGTTTTTTCGCAGCAACATGAAAACCTTTTCAACATCATGATCTCAGGGAGAGAACGACGATGGCAGGCATACTCACCATGATACTGGCAGGCGGTGAAGGTACCCGACTGCAACCGCTGACCACCACCCGCAGCAAACCCTCCGTACCCTTTGGCGGCAGTTACCGGTTGATCGACTTCGTGCTCAACAACTTCGTCAACGCCGACTTCCTGCGCATCTATGTACTCACCCAGTTCAAGTCCCAGTCCCTTTATCTGCACATGAAGAAGGGCTGGAACATCGTCGGCATCACGGATCGCTTCATCGACCCCATTCCGGCCCAGATGCGAATGGGCAAACGCTGGTATGACGGCACCGCAGACGCCATTTACCAGAACCTGCGCTTCATCGAGATCTCCGACCCCGAGCACGTCTGTATCTTCGGCTCCGATCACATCTACAAGATGGACGTGAGCCAGATGGTGAGCTTCCACAAGCAGAAAGCGGCCGCCCTGACCGTCGCGGCCCTGCGCATGCCCATCGAGGAAGCAAGCGCCTTCGGGGTGATCGAGGTGGATCAGGAAGGGCGCATGATTGGCTTTGAAGAAAAGCCCCGTCACCCGAAACACATCCCCGGCGACCCCACCCAGGCCCTGGTCTCCATGGGCAACTACATCTTCGAGACCGAGGCCCTCTATCGGGAGCTCAAGCGGGATGCCGCCGAGGAGAACTCCAGTCACGATTTCGGCAAGGACATCATTCCCAGCCTGTTCCCCCGTGCCCCCGTCTATGTCTACGACTACAGCACCAACGTGATCCCGGGCGAGAAGCCCAACGTCTACTGGCGCGATGTGGGGACGCTCGACTCTTACTGGCAGGCACACATGGACCTGGTGGCCGACGATGCCCCCTTCTCTCTCTACAATCGCAAGTGGCCGCTGCACACTCATTACCCGCCCCTGCCCCCCGCCACCTTCATCGATACCGACGACTGCAAGGTCAAGATCGCCAACTCCCTGATCTCCGGTGGCTGCTTCATTCAGGGCAGCCAGATCCAGCGATCCATACTGGGATTTCGCTGCAACATAGGCCCCTGCAGCCACATCAGTGAATCCGTGCTGCTGGGGGATGTGAAAATCGGCGAAGGTTGCTCCATTCGCCGCGCCATCATCGACAAAAACGTTGAAATTGCACCCGGCACCGTGATCGGTGAGAATCTGGACCATGACAGAGAGCGGTTTACCGTATCCGAAGGCGGTATCGTCGTGGTACCTAAGGGAGCAAGAGTTGGCTATTAACCCACTGAAAATCCTGTTTGTAGCCTCGGAGGTTGAGGGGCTGGTGAAGACCGGGGGCCTGGCGGATGTGGCCAAGGCCCTGCCGCAGCATCTCGCCCGTCAGGGGCACGATGTGCGCATCATTATGCCCTTCTACAAGACCATCAAGCGCCGGGACGAGGCCACCCTCCTCGCCTCGCGCTGGCTCCCCACCCCCCAGGATCGCAGTGATATCAGCTATCGCATCCATCAGCTGGAACTGGACGGGATCTGCGTCTATCTGCTCGATTGCCCGCACTATTTCGACCGCCCCCAGCTCTATGCCGAGAACAACCAGGCCTATCCCGACAACGGTGAACGCTTTGCCTTTCTGGCCGCGGCGGCCCTGCATGCGTGCGAACAGCTGGGTTTCGCTCCCGACATCGCCCACTGCAACGACTGGCACACCGGTCTGCTGCCGCTGCTGCTGAAAACCCGTCATGCCCACAACCCCTTCTTCCAGCGCACCCGGTCGGTCATCAGCATTCACAACGCGGCCTTTCAGGGCGTGTTCGATCGCCAGCAGTTCTGGGCCGTGCCGGAAATCCACGACTACGAGCAGCGCATCAACTACGACTATGGTCACATCAATCTGCTCAAGTGCGGTGTGCTCTACGCAGACAAGATCAATGCGGTCAGCCCCAACTACGCCAGCGAGCTGCTGACACACCTGGGCGCTCACGGCATGGCCAGCGTATTCCAGCAGCGGGCAGCTGACCTGCGTGGCATCCTCAACGGCTGTGACTATCAGGACTGGGATCCCGCCTTCGATCCCCTGTTGCCCGCCACCTATGATGCCGACAACCTGGATGGCAAACACACCTGCAAGCGCATCCTGCAGCAGGAAACGGGGCTCCCCGTTGGCAACCTCCCCATCTATGGCATGGTGTGTCGACTGACCGAGCAGAAAGGAGTACACCTGCTCATCCCTGCACTGGACAAATTCTTGCAGCACCAGGTTCAGGTAGTGATCGTTGGCTCCGGTGATCCCTCTCTCGCCGCCCAGTTGCAAAGCATTGCCCAGCAGCATCCCGACAAGTTTGCCTTCATCAATGCCTATGACGACCGTCTGGCCCACCTGGTGGAGGCCGGCGCCGACTTCTTCCTGATGCCTTCTCTGTTCGAGCCATGCGGGCTCAACCAGATGTACAGTCTGGCCTATGGCACCCTGCCCCTGGTGCGGGCCGTCGGCGGATTGAAAGATACCGTCGTGGACTGGGATGCCGACCCGACGCACGCGACCGGTTTCTGCTTCAACGATCCCACTGCCAGCACCTTGCTCGATGCCATGCGCCGCAGCCTGCTCCATTATCTGCAGGAGCCGGCACGTTTTGCCCGTGTGCAGCACCACGCCATGAACACCCGCTTCGACTGGGCAGACTCCGTCATCCTGTACGAACAGATGTATCAGGATGCGCTGGCCACCGTCTGACGCCGATTGCTGAAGTTTTGTGCCCTTGGCACGCCTTTATCCGTCAACAGCGAAAAAAGTCCCCTTTGGCTGTTGACGCTCCCCCAAAACTCTATAGAATCCCCCACCGCAGTGATGCGAAGGTGGCGGAATTGGTAGACGCGCTAGCTTCAGGTGTTAGTGTCCCACGGATGTGAGGGTTCGAGTCCCTCTCTTCGCACCATACTGCAACATGCTCTTATCAGACGGCATGTAAATTCAGACTGATAACCCGATGTGCGAAGGTGGCGGAATTGGTAGACGCGCTAGCTTCAGGTGTTAGTGCCCCCCGGGTGTGAGGGTTCGAGTCCCTCTCTTCGCACCATGCTTTTGTCAGACAGCATGTAAATCCAGACTGATAACCCGATGTGCGAAGGTGGCGGAATTGGTAGACGCGCTAGCTTCAGGTGTTAGTGCCCCCCGGGTGTGAGGGTTCGAGTCCCTCTCTTCGCACCATGCTTCTGGCATGTAAAACACAGAAAATGCGCTCCAACCGCATTTAAAAACCAGCTGGAGAAAATCAGTGTGCGAAGGTGGCGGAATTGGTAGACGCGCTAGCTTCAGGTGTTAGTGTCCCACGGATGTGAGGGTTCGAGTCCCTCTCTTCGCACCATCATTCTGCAAAGGCCTGTTACGAGAGTAACGGGCCTTTTGTGTTTTCATGCCCCATGGCTATGCTGTTGAAGATGCTGCGCCACCACGGGGGTTTTCCCATGATCCTGGATACCGATATTCACAACTTCTATGAGCATCTGGTGCTCAAGGAGATAGAAAAACAGGGGTTGGCTCGAACATTGACCCCCTATCAGCTGGCAGACCTCTGCTGCCTGACACTCAACCAGCTTCCTTCCCACTACATCCGTCACGATGTCGACATGATCTACTTCACGACAGACGCCGAACGCAGCGAGATGGAGAAGAAGGTCATCGCCTCCCTGCGCCAGGCCTACGACAAGATCCAGGCCGTCCCCACTCGCCAGGCTTAATGCCAGCCCTGCTGCCAGAGCAGAGTGACGACCCCTGTCATTCCCGCAACCGGCAGCAGGATCAACACCGGTCTCAGCCTGGGTTCCAGCATGACCCAGGCAGCCAGCAAGAATCCCAGGCTCCAGAACCCGTATTCCTTCTCCTGACCCCAGACCAGCACCGCCAGAAGGGCGGCCAAGAGCAGAGCGCGTGCTATCCAGTTCATTGGCATTGGTCCGAAAAAACATTAATGATAACCATTATCATCTTTGGTGTTGCCATCTGCAATCGAACTTGCCTATGGATCTCCGGCTATCAAACGGTGTCGATTGAACAGTGAAAAATGCCGATTAGATCAACTATTTTGTGGGATTTTAAAATTTTAAAGCTGTTTTGCCGAATAAGCAGGGATTTTACACCTCCGCTTTATGGTAGATTGCGCCCTCTTTTGGTAAGCCTCTCGGGATCGACGCATCCGCAGGACGAGAGGGGCTGACCTTGGCGAGCAAGAGTTTAGGGAGCGTCTATGCAAAACCAACAACACCACATCCGATTGCCGGGTATGTCGCAAGTATTTGCCTGCCTGGCCATTTTCCTGGCCCTGGCCTTCTCCTTCACCAGCATGCTGGATCTGCCAATCCAGCTGGCACTGTTCATCGCCTGGTTCGTCATCATGGGGCTCGGCATCAAGCTCGGCCATGATTACAAATCCCTGGAACAGGCGGCAGTCGACGGCGTCGCCAAGGGGATGGGGGCCATCCTGATACTGATCTCCGTCGGTGCCCTGGTGGGCACCTGGATTGCCGGCGGTATCGTCCCCAGCATCATCTACTTCGGCCTCAAGGTGATACACCCCTCCATCTTCCTGCTGGCGACCCTGATCATCTGCTCTCTCACCTCGCTGGCCACCGGCACCTCCTGGGGCTCGGCGGCCACCGCCGGCATCGCCATGATGGGCATAGGTCACAGCCTGGGGGTACCCGCGCCGCTGGTAGCCGGTGCCGTGCTCTCCGGCGTCTACTTCGGTGACAAGCTCTCCCCGCTCTCCGACTCCGTGGTGCTGGCCTCTACCATGTCCAACGTCGACGTGATGGAACACATCAAGGGGATGCTGCCCATCAGTCTGTTCTCCTACGTCATCACCGCCGCCCTGTTCACCGTGGTCGGCATGCAGTACTCCGGCAACGTCAGCCTGGAGCAGGTCAATCTGGTGATGGACGCCCTCGACAAGCAGTTCAACATCACCCCCATGGCCATAGTGCCCGTGGTGCTGGTGCTGGGCCTGTTGGCCAACCGCAAGCCCGCCTTCCCGGTGATCAGCTTCGGTGCCTTGCTGGGTCTTGTCTGGGCCATCGTCTTCCAGGACATGGATCCGGTGAAGGCGATGCACTCCGCCTACAGCCCCTTTGCCATCACCTCAGGCGTCGATTTCATCGACAACATCCTGGGCCGTGGCGGTATGGAGTCCATGCTGGGCTCAGTGGCCGTCATCATCTTCGGCTTGGGCTTCGGCGGTCTGCTGGAGAAGGTCGGCATCCTGGAAGTGATCGCCAGCGCCTTCGAGAAGCGCATCAACAGCGCCGGCAGCCTGACCAGCCACACCATAGGCACCGCCTTCCTGGCCAACGTGTTCGGTTCCGCCATGTATGTATCGCTGATCCTGACCCCCAAGATCATGGCCAAGAACTACGACCGGCTGGGGCTTGCGCGCAAGAACCTCTCTCGCAACGCCGAGTTTGGCGGCACCCTCACCTGCGGCATGGTGCCCTGGAGCGACAACGGCATCTTCATGGCCGGGGTCCTCGGGGTAGCGACCCTCGACTACCTGCCCTACATGTGGCTCAGCTTCACCTGCATCATTGTGACCATCACCCTCGCCTATCTGGGCAAGGGAGTGAACCGTGTACCGGTCACAGAGGCGGTGACAGCCCGCTAATTTCCGTAAAAACAACGACAAAGGCGCCATCACGGCGCCTTTTGTCTGGCCGTGATTCGAGGTTAAGCTGGCACTCACCTTGATCCCACGTGGCAGGACGCCCAGATGAACTTCACCTTTCGCCAGATCCGCTATTTCGTGGCGGTGGCCGACAGCTTCTCGGTGAGCCGCGCAGCCGCCGAGCTGCACATCTCCCAGTCGGCGGTCACCAGCGCCATCCGCGAGCTGGAGACCGAGCTCGGCGCCGCCCTGTTCGAGCGCAATCCGCGCGGGGTCAGCCTCACCACCCAGGGTCACCAGTTTTTGCTGCACGCCCGTCGCATCCTAAGCGCCATGACCGAAGCCGGCCAGTCCCTCAAGGCGGTGGCCCAGCAGGATCAGGGGCGGCTCACCATAGGCGTGACCACGCTGGTGGCCGGCTACTACCTGTCGGAGGCCCTCGGCCGCTTTCGCCGCGCCTTCCCGGCGGTACAGATCGAGGTGAAGGAGGATGAGCAGCCCTATCTCGAACACCAGATCGTCAACGGCGAGGTGGATGTGGGGATCCTGATGACCAACCGCACCATCCGCCAGGAGGCGTTCGATACCGAGCTGCTGACCCGCTCGCCGCTGCGGGTCTGGCTCGCCGCCAACCACCCCCTCTGCGCCGAGTCGACCCTCTCCCTCAAGGCGCTCGGCGAGGAGCCCATGATCTCGCTGACCGCCGACCAGCTGGACCAGATCATCGGCGGCGGCCTGCGCCGCTACGGTATCGCGCCGCGCATCGTGCTGCGGACCGCCTCGGTGGAAGCGGTGCGCAGCCTAGTGGCGAGCCAGCTCGGGCTCGCCCTGCTGCCGGACTTTGCCTACCGTCCCTGGTCCCTGGAGCAGGAGCGGGTCGAGGCCCGCGCCATCAAGGAGCCCATCCCCGCCATCGACATCGGTCTGGTGTGGCGGCGCGGCTCGCGCCTTGACTGGGCCGCACGCGAGTTCATCGACATCGCCAGGGATCAGAGCCGGCTGCGGGCCCGCCAGCACCTCCCCCGCTAGGACTGAGCCTGAACAGCCGTGACTCCGGCAAAAAAATCAGATTCATCTGCACTCGATATCGATTTAGCAGATACCTCTGGCGTTAAAAATTGAAATTCTCATTGCTCACGGCTTCTCCTACGCTCATGGCTGGTTAACAGGATGTTAATTGTCAGCGTGGCATCACAACCGTGCCCGCCCCAGCAAGGAGAGCAAGATGAAACTGACCCCCCTCACCCTGGCCCTGATCCCCGCCCTGCTGGCAAGCCAGGTCCAGGCTGCCCCCACTACCCTCGGCAAGGGTGAAGGCCAGCTCAACATCGTGGCCTGGGCCGGCTACGTGGAGCGCGGCGAGACCGACAAGAACTACGACTGGGTGACCGGCTTCGAGAAAGAGACCGGCTGCAAGGTCAACGTCAAGACGGCCGCCACCTCGGACGAGATGGTGGCGCTGATGAACGAGGGGGGCTTCGATCTGGTGACCGCCTCCGGCGACGCCAGCCTGCGCCTCATCGCCGGCGGCAAGGTGCAGGCACTCAACCTGGCGCTCATCCCGAGCTACGGCAAGATAGACCCCCGCCTGCAGAATGCCCCCTGGCACACGGTGAACGGCAAGCACTATGGCGTGCCCTACCAGTGGGGCGGCAACATCTTGATGTACAACACCAAGGTGTTCCCCAAGGCACCCGACTCCTGGAACGTGGTGTTCGAGGAGCAGACCCTGCCGGACGGCAAGTCCAACAAGGGTCGGGTGCAAGCGTTCGACGGCCCCATCCACATCGCCGATGCCGCCCTCTATCTGATGAGCCACCAGCCCGCGCTCGGCATCAAGGATCCCTATGAGCTGAACGAGGATCAGTACAAGGCCGCCCTCGACCTCCTGCGCCAGCAGCGCAAGCTGGTGGGACGCTACTGGCACGATGCCTTCGTCCAGATCGACGACTTCAAGAACGAGGGGGTAGTGGCCTCTGGCTCCTGGCCCTTCCAGGCCAATACCCTGATCGCCGACAAGCAGCCCATCGCCACGACGGTGCCCAAGGAGGGCGTCACCGGCTGGGCCGACACCAGCATGGTGCACAGCGAGGCGAAGAACCTCACCTGTGCCTATCAGTGGCTGGAGCACTCCCTCAACAACAAGTTGCAGGGGGATCTCGCCTCCTGGTTCGGCTCCGTACCCGTGGTGCCGGCCGCCTGCGAGGGCAATGCCCTGCTCGGAAAAGAGGGGTGCAAGACCAACGGCATCGACAACTTCGATCGCGTGCACTTCTGGCGAACTCCCGTCTCCCAGTGCAAGAGCCAGGGAACCTGCGTGCCGTATTACCGCTGGGTCTCGGACTATATCGCTATTCTGGGTGGCCGCTGATGCTGGTAGAACAAGGCCATATCCCAGCGGCAGGGGACCTGCGTGTCCTCTGTGCTACCGCTGGGTTTCGGACTATATCGCCATCCTGGGTGGTCGCTGAGGTGCCTCAGTAAATGCCGATATGGGGCCGGACAGGAGTCCGGCCCGCTTCCCACACAGACAAGGACGCCCCATGAATGCCGTACAATTTGACCGGGTCAGCCGCCACTATGGCGAGGTGAAGGCGGTCGATGACATCTCCTTCCAGATCCCGGCCGGCGAGTTTTTCACCCTGCTGGGGCCGAGCGGTTCTGGCAAGACCACCTGCCTGCGGATGATCGCGGGCTTCGAATACCCGAGCGAGGGGGAGATCCGGCTGTTCGGCGAGCCCTGCTCCACCGTGCCCCCCTACGATCGCAACCTCAATACCGTGTTTCAGGACTACGCCCTGTTTCCCAACATGGATGTGCGCGACAACATCGGCTATGGCCTGATGCTCAAGGGCGTCGCCAAGGCGGAGCGTTACCGCAAGGTGGACGAGATGCTGGAACTGGTGCGCCTGCCCGGCGTCGGCAACCGCAAGCCGGGCCAGCTCTCCGGCGGCCAGCGCCAGCGCATCGCCATCGCCCGGGCACTGATCAACCAGCCGCGCATCCTGCTGCTGGACGAACCGCTCGGGGCCCTCGACCTCAAGCTGCGCGAGCAGATGCAGCTCGAACTGAAAGCCTTGCAGCGCCAGCTCGGCATCACCTTCATCTTCGTCACCCACGACCAGCAGGAGGCGCTCTCCATGAGCGACCGGATCTGCATCTTCAATCAGGGCAAGATCGAGCAGATCGCCGCGCCGGATACCATCTATGACGCCCCCGCCACCCCCTTCGTCGCCCGCTTCGTCGGCACCGTCAACCTGTTCGAGGGGGAGCAGGCCCGCCGGCTGTGCGGCGATGCTCAGCAGATGATGGTGCGCCCGGAGCGGATCCGCCTCGCCGAGGCCGGCACGCCGGGCTGGTCAGGGGAGGTGCGTGAGGTGGAGTACCTCGGCCCCTTCGTGCGCTACCGGGTCGATCTCGGCGAGCAGCTCGAGCTTATCGTCAACCACCCCAACGAGGGCCAGGCCCGCCTGCCCCGTGGCGCCCGGGTCAGCCTCAGCTGGCCGGAGCAGGCGATCCATCGCCTGCACACCGCCCCTCAGGGAGCTCAACCATGAGTGCCCCCCACAGTGCGAGCCTTGCCATGAGCCAACCCACCGCCCCCCTCTCCTATCGGCCGCTGCGGCGCCTCTCCACCCTGCTCTACGGGCGGCCAGGCCTGCTGCTGGCCATCCTGCTGGGGCCACCGCTGCTCTGGCTCGGCATCATCTATGTCGGATCCCTGCTGATGCTGCTCTCCAACGCCTTTTTCGGACTGGACGAGTTCAGCGGCCAGATCCGCCACGAGCTTGGGCTGCAGAACTTCGTCGCCCTGCTACGGGCGGAGAACCTGGACGTGATCCTGCGCACCGTCGGCATGTCGCTGCTGGTGACCCTGGCCTGCGCCCTGCTCGGCTTTCCGGTGGCCTACTACATGGCGCGCTACACCAGCGGCAAGACCCGGGCCCTGTTCTACGTCGGCATCATGCTGCCGCTCTGGTCCAGCTATCTGGTGCGGGTCTACGCCTGGAAGCTGATCCTGGCCAAGGAGGGGGTCATCAGCTGGCTGGCAGATACTCTGGGACTGGACTGGCTGCTGGACGCCATCCTCTCGCTGCCTGTGATCGGCGGGCCGTCGCTGTCATTTTCGCGCATCGGCACCTTCATTGTGTTCGTCTACGTCTGGCTGCCCTTCATGATCCTGCCTATCCAGGCAGCGGTGGAGCGGATCCCGCGCTCCCTGCTGGAGGCGAGCGGCGATCTCGGCGCCACCCCGGCCCAGACCTTTCGCACCCTGATCCTGCCGCTGGCCCTGCCCGGCGTGGTGGCGGGCTCCATCTTCACCTTCTCCCTGACGCTGGGGGACTACATCATCCCCGGCATCATAGGCAACTCCACCATGTACATAGGTCAGGTGGTCTACATGCAGCAGGGCACGGCGGGCAACCTGCCCTTCGCCGCCGCCTTCTCGCTGGTGCCGATCCTCATCATCGCCATCTACCTGACCATCGCGAAACGCTTGGGGGCCTTCGATGCGCTCTAATACTTCCATGAAACGGGACCATGGCAGCCAGCCCTCCGGCCTGCTCAAGTACGCGGCCATCGGCGGCCTCCTGTTCCTGCACTTTCCGATCCTGTTCATCTTCCTCTACGCCTTCACCAGCGAGAGCAAGAGCTACCAGTTCCCGCCCCCCGGGCTCACCCTCAAGTGGTTCGAGGTGACCCTCAACCGCCCCGACGTGTGGCGCGCCATCCAGCTGTCGCTGGAGGTGGCCGGGCTCGCTACCCTGGTGGCCATGGTGCTCGGCACCCTGGCAGCGGGGGCCATCGCCCGCAGCCGCTTCTTCGGCCAGGAGGTGGTGTCGCTCTTGCTGGTGCTGCCCATCGCCCTGCCCGGCATCGTCACCGGCATCGCGCTGCGCTCCGCCTACGGGGTGATGGAGATCCCCTTCAGCTTCTGGACCATCGTCATCGGTCACGCCACCTTCTGCGTGGTGGTGGTCTACAACAATGCGCTGGCTCGCTTTCGCCGCACCAACCAGAGCCTCATCGAGGCGTCGATGGATCTCGGGGCCGACGGCTTCCAGACCCTGCGCTACGTGATCCTGCCCAACCTCGCCACCGCGCTGCTGGCGGGGGGCATGTTGGCGTTTGCGCTGAGTTTTGACGAGGTGATCGTCACCACCTTCACCGCCGGCCAGCAGACCACGCTGCCGATCTGGATGTATCAGGAGCTGATCCGGCCACGGGACAGGCCGGTCACCAACGTGGTGGCGCTCATCATAGTGGCCTTCACCACCATTCCCATTCTGCTTGCCTACTACCTCACCCGCGACGGCCAGGACGTCGCCGGCAGTGGCAAATAACGACTCAACGCGTGCGCAAGGATGCAACCATGAAACTCTCTACCCAACTCTTGATCGACGGTCAGTTCGTCACCGGTGACGGCCAGGCCGAGCCCATCCTCAACCCGGCCACCGGCGAGCTGCTCGCCTCGGTGCCAGAAGCCTCGTTCGAGCAGGTGAACCGGGCGGTGAACGGCGCCCAACGCGCCTTCGCCCAGTGGAGCCGCACCACGCCAGCCCAGCGCAGTACCCTGCTGCTGCGCCTGGCCGATGCCATCGAGCGCCACGCCGAGGAGTTTGCGGCGCTCGAATCCCTCAACTGCGGCAAACCCTATCTGGCGGTGCTCAATGACGAGCTGCCGGCGGTGGTGGACTGCTTCCGCTTCTTCGCCGGCGCCGCCCGCTGCCTGCAGGGGCCACTGGCGGGGGAGTATATCGAGGGGCACACCAGCATGATCCGCCGCGACCCCATCGGGGTGGTTGGCAGTATCGCCCCCTGGAACTATCCGCTGATGATGGCGGCCTGGAAGATGGCCCCCGTGCTCGCCGCCGGCAATACGGTGGTACTCAAACCCTCCGAGCAGACCCCGCTCACCGCCCTGCGCCTGGCGGAGCTCGCCAGCGAGCTCTTCCCGCGCGGCGTCATCAACATCGTCTGCGGCCGGGGCGAGAGCGTGGGGGCACCGCTGGTGGAGCACCCGCTGGTGCGCATGGTGTCGCTCACCGGTGACATCGCCACCGGCCAGAAGATCCTGCAGAGCGCCGCCCGCACCATGAAGCGCACCCATCTTGAGCTGGGGGGCAAGGCGCCGGTCATCATCTTTGACGATGCGGATCTGGAGGCCGTGGTGGCCGGCATTCGCACCTTCGGCTTCTACAACGCCGGCCAGGATTGCACCGCCGCCTGCCGCATCTATGCCCAGGGCAAGATCTACGACAAGTTTGTCGCCGCCATGACGGAGGCGGTCGCCTCCATCAAGGTGGGCGGTCCGCGTGAGGAGGGGGTGGAGATGGGGCCGCTCATCTCGGATCGGCAGCGCAACCGGGTGGCCAGCTTCGTGGAGCGGGCCCAGAGCAGCGGTCACGTGGAGGTGACGGCGGGGGGCAAGATCCGCCCCGGCAACGGCTTCTTCTTCGAGCCGACCCTGATCGCCCACGCCCGTCAGGAAGATGAAATCGTGCGCCGGGAGGTGTTCGGCCCGGTGGTGTCGGTGACCCGCTTCACCGACGCCGAACAGGTGGTGCAGTGGGCCAACGACTCCGACTACGGCCTCGCCAGCTCGGTCTGGACCCGGGATCTCGGCCTTGCCAGCAAGGTGGCCAGCCACCTGCAGTACGGCTGCACCTGGATCAACACCCACTTCATGCTCACCTCGGAGATGCCCCACGGCGGCATGAAGATGTCCGGTTACGGCAAGGATCTCTCCCTTTATGCGCTGGAGGACTACACGGTGCCGCGGCATATCATGGTCAAGCTCTAGGCTCCCGTCCCCCTGAAAACAAGGTGGCCCCTTGGGGCCATCTTGTTTTGCATCAGGTCTGTGCATCCCTGCTGTGCACCGACGCAGCGTCACCATTCACCCGACCGCGACCCGCATCAACATCATGACAACCGCCACAGCCAGTGGTGATCCAGAATCAGCAGACCAAACAGCAGCATCAGGTGATAGATGGAGAAACGGAAGGTGCGCATCGCCTGGCCGGGGCGCTCCTCATATTTCAACAACCAGCCATGCCAGCAGAATCCGAGGTTCAGCCCCAGGCTGCCGACCAGGTAGACAAGCCCTGACATGCCGATCAGATAGGGCAGCAGGCAGACGAGCGTCAGGATCAGCAGATAGAGCAGGATGGCGGTCTTGGTGAAATCGGTGCCGTGGGTGACCGGCAGCATGGGAATATCGGCACCGGCATAGTCATCGCGCCGGTGGATGGCCAGGGACCAGAAATGGGGCGGCGTCCAGGTAAAGATGATCATCACCAGCAGCCAGGGCTCGGCCGAAAGCTGCCCCGTGATGCTGGTCCAGCCCAAGAGCGGTGGCATGGCTCCCGCCAATCCGCCGATGACGATATTCTGCGGCGTGGCCCGCTTCAGCAGCAGGGTATAGACGACCGCATAGCCGAACAGGCTGGCCAGGGTTAGCCAGGCAGTCAGGGGATTTACGCCCCAATGGAGCAGAACAAACCCCGACAGTGCCAGACAGATCGCGAAACTCATCGCCTGCCCCGGCGTGATCCGTCCCGTGGCGACCGGGCGCCAGCGCGTTCTGCGCATCCGGGCATCGATGCCGCACTCCAGAGAATGGTTCATGGCCGCCGCCCCGGCAGCGAGCAGCCCAATCCCCGCCAGGCCCAGTATCATCTCGTCCAGAGAGGCGCGTGTCGGCTCGGCCAGCAGCATGCCCACCCAGGCGGTCAGGAGCAGCAGGGCGACCACCTTTGGTTTGGTCAACTGACAATAATCGTGCAGCCGACGGAGGGCAAAGCGCTGTGCCCGCCCTCTCCCATTCATGTCCGGCTCCTGACCATCCCAGGGGGTCGCAAGGGGTCGTGATGAGGCACAGAGAGCCTCCCGCGCGCCAGCACACAGCAAACCAGCAGGTGGGCTGCCACCAGATTGTGCGCAAGGGCGTTGGCCAACGGCAGGGCCAGATGGACGTTCGCCAATCCCAAGGCAATCTGCACGGTCAGCAGACCCAGCAACAACCAGCCAAACCCTCTCAGGGGGGTCCGCTGGCAGAGCAGCGCGAGGGCGAAAGCCCCCACCAGCAAGGCCGTGGTCAGCGCTCCCAGGCGATGGGCGATGTGAATGGTCTGGCGCGCCTCCTTGCCCAGCACGCCGAACTCATAGCTGGCGTGCCCCATAGGGAGATGAAAGGCTTGCGCCCAATTCAGCTCTGCCTGCCAGTTGCCCTGGCACAAGGGAAACTCCACACACGCCATGGCCGCATAGTTCGCCGATGTCCAGCCCCCCAGCGCGATCTGCAGCAGCAGCACGCCACAGGCGATGCTGCCAAGCCAGGTCACACCCTGGTGTACGGGCGGGGGTGAAGGGAAACCTGCCAATTCGGCCCGATAGAGCCAAAGCAAGGTCAGGATGACGAAGCCGCCCAGCAGATGAGTGGTCACAACCAGGGGATGCAGGGCCAGGGTCACCGTCCACATACCCAGCACCGCCTGACCTGCAACCAGCACCAGCAAGATGAGCGAGAGGTGACGCAGTCGGCCGCCTGTACTCCAGCCCAAGCCGGACAGGAGCACAATCACGCCTCCCAGCACCCCGGCGAAGTAGCGATGCACCATCTCACTGCGCGCCTTGTGAGGAACAAGCGGGCTGGCCGGATAGCGCTGTGCCGCCAGTTCCGCATGCTCGGCGCGGGGAATGGCCAGTGAACCATAACAACCTGGCCAATCTGGGCAAGCCAGCCCGGCATCCGTCAACCGGGTATAAGCACCGAGCGCGATGACCAGAACTGCCAGCGCAATGGCCACGGAGGCCAGCCTCTTGTGCATCTTCATATGCCGCCTCGTTGACCGTGCAGTCACCAGAAGATGCGAGTTCCATGCCGGCTGCATCGTCACTGCACCCCACGCTGATACTTGAGCAGTTGCTGCAGATCCGACAGTACCGCCTTGCCAAGCAACGGCCAGGTCGTCGTGCTGCCGGGTACCTCGTAACGCAAGATGGCCAGCCCGCGGGCGTCCACCAGCAGTATATCCCCCTCCCTCATTTCACTGTTTGCCTCGTGAGATGGCGTCAACTGGACCAGCTCCAGCTTGTCCAGGTTGCGGCCAAGTGCAGCCTGGATGCGCGCCATCAGCACAGGGACCTGCCGGCATTGCCCCTCGCAGCGAGGGGCCACCAGATAGACCAGTCGCCATTGGTGCTGATGGGCAGGAAGCGGTTTCAACAGGTAGATCTCCTGGTGCAGCCAGTGCCCCTTGCTGCGCGTGCCGGGTTCATACCAGCCCTGGTGAAGCGTCAGAGCCGCCAGCACCACAGGCAGCAGGATCACCGCAGCAAAGAGCGCTGGCACCCGCCAGCGTCGCCATCCGCTCATGGGGAGCACCTCCTCGTCAGCATGACCCCCCCTGACAGAACCACCAGCGCCAAGCCGAGCCATTGCACCGAATAGGCCCGGTGTTTTTCAGGAGGTATGACATTGTGCTGGTAGTGATAGAGGAATGGGGTTCGTCTTTGATACAACACGGCGTCTGCAAGCGGGGCTCCGATTGCCTGTCGCAGGGTCTCGACCCTGATGGATTGCAGCCGGTTCGGGTAGGGGCCTGGTTCTATGTTCTGTCCCAGCAGGAAGCTGCCGGGAGCCATGCGCAGAACACCTTCAAGGGTCATTGCGGCGGGGATGGCGGGATTGGGTAATTGCGACCTGTCGGATGGCGCGGGCACCCATCCCAGGTTGACCAGCAACAGTGAGGATCCTCCCTCTGCGCGTACCGGGATGAGCACGTCATAGCCAACCTCCCCGTTGACGATCTGGTTGTCCAGCAACCAGACATAAGGGCTGACCCACTCGGCTTTCCCTTGCAGAGGCTGGCCATCCAGTGACTCCGGGTGTTGCCAGTCGATCTGGGCCAATGTCCTTGGCCCGGCCTGCTGCATCTTTGCCATCTGCGCCAGCCAGGCCGTTTTTTCCATTCCGCGCTGCCACTGCCAGAACGCCAGCTTGCACAAACCGGCCGTCACCACCAGAGTGAACAACAAGACGAACCAGCGTCTGTGATGCCATGGTCGTCGCTTGTCTCGTGCAGCCGAATCGCGCATATCGAGGAGGATCCCAAGATGTTGATCAAGGTCGTTCTGATACTCATGCTGCTGCTCATCATCGGCCAGCTGTTTCACGCCCTCTGGCTGATGCTCAGTGCAGGCAATACGCAAAAGATGTCGGTACCTCTGGGCCGGCGCGTCTTCTTCTCCCTGCTGGTGGTCATCATACTGCTGCTCTCTCTCGCGATGGGCTGGCTGGAACCCAACCCGCGCCCCTACTGAGCACGGCATCAAAGCAGGTAGACAAAGACGAACAGACAGAGCCAGACCACATCGACGAAGTGCCAATACCAGGCCGCAGCCTGGAAAGCGAAATGACGCTGTGGGGTGAAATGATCCCTCAACATGATGCGCAGCCAGATGATGGTCAGGAAAAGGGTGCCCAGCAGCACGTGCAGTCCATGGAACCCGGTCAGAATGAAGAAGGTATTGCCATAGATGCCTGAATCCAGCCGCAGCCCGAGATCCCGATAGGCATGCAGATACTCATAGCCTTGAAACCACAGGAATGTCAGCCCGAGCACCACGGTAGCCAGCAACATCCCCTTGAGCCGCATCCGTCTGCCGCTTTCCAGACTCATGTGTGCAAACAGCAGGGTCACGGAGGAGCCGAGCAGGATCAGGGTATTGATGAGGGGGATCCCCTGCCAGGGCATGGCCTGGGTCGTGGCCCCGCCGGGCGTCTTGAGCAGGGGCCAGTGAGCGGTGAAATCCGGCCACAGCAGCTGGCCCGTCATCACCCTGTGGCCCGCACCATCCAGCCAGGGCACCGCAAGCTGGCGGGCATAGAACAGCACTCCGAAAAAAGCCAGAAAGAACATCACTTCGGAGAAGATGAACCAGACCATGCCCTGCCTGAAGGATCTGTCCATCTGGGCGCTGTAGAGCCCGGTCATGGACTCCCGGATGATGTGACGGAACCAGCCAAACAACATGAATGCCAGCAGGGCGACACCGGCCATCATCAGATACCGGCCGAAACCGGTCTGCCCACTCGCCACTTCATTGACCAGATGTCCCGCCCCCAACGCCAGGAAAAACAGTGCAATGGCACCAATGATGGGCCAGCGACTCTGGTCCGGGACATAATAGGTCTGGTTCACCTTGGCCATGGTCATTTCCTCTGTGCGAGTGCCGGTGCAGGTACGGACTCCGTGATGTCATAGAGCGAGTAGGAAAGCGTGATGGTATTGATGCTGTCCGGTAGTGCCGGATCGATATAGAACTTGAGCGGCATCAGCTTGCTCTGCCCTGCCCTCAGCTCCTGGCGATTGAAGCAGAAACACTCCACTTTCTTCAGATAGGCTGCGGCGGGACCGGGAGAGACCGACGGGACCGCCTGACCCACCATGGTCCGCTCCGTGGGATTGAAGACCCGAAAGTTGACCATCTTCACCTCCCCCGGCCGCACCGACAGCCGAGTCGTCTCACCGCTGAACTCCCACGGCATCCGGGTATCCGCCTGAGCAAGAAACTCGATCTGGATGCTCCGCTTGCTGTCAATCACCGCCCGCTCCGTACTGGCCGCTTGATCAGACGTCTTGCCATTGAGGCCGGTGATCCGGCAGAAGACGTCATAAAGCGGCACCAGAGCAAAGGCAAAACCAAACATGACGAGCACGACCAGAGCCAGTTTTCTGAGCAAGGGGGCATGACTGACCTGGGTCATATGACCTCCCTAACGCTCTTCCGACCGGATATCCGGCGGAGTCTGGAAACTGTGATAAGGAGGGGGAGAAGAGAGCGTCCATTCCAGCCCCTCGGCCCCCTCCCATACCCGATCGCTCGCCTTGGCTCCGCCTCTGATGCATTTGACCACGCCCCAGACAAACAGCAGTTGGGACAGGCCGAAGGCAAAGCCCCCCAGGCTGATCAGCATGTTGAAGTCAGCAAATTGCAGGGCGTAATCGGGAATGCGGCGAGGCATGCCCGCCAGCCCGACAAAATGCATGGGGAAAAACAGCACATTGACCGAGACGAGCGAACACCAGAAATGCCATTGGCCGAGCCGCTCGTCATACATGTGCCCCGTCCATTTCGGCAACCAGTAGTAGGCCGCAGCCAGGATCGAGAAGACGGCACCGGTCACCAGCACATAGTGGAAATGGGCCACTACGAAATAGGTGTCGTGATACTGAAAATCAGCCGGTGTCATGGCCAGCATCAGCCCGGAGAAACCGCCAATGGTGAACAGGGTGATGAAGGCGATGGCAAACAGCATGGGGGTCTCGAATGTCAGAGAACCACGCCACATGGTGGCAAGCCAGTTGAACACCTTTACCCCTGTCGGCACCGCGATCAGCATGGTGGTGTACATGAAGAACAGCTCCGCCACCACGGGCAATCCGGTGGTGAACATGTGGTGAGCCCAGACCATGAAGGAGAGCAAGGCGATGCTGCTGGTGGCATAGACCATGGAGCGATAACCGAACAGCTTCTTGCGGGAGAAGGTCGGAATGATGCTGGAGACGATGCCGAAAGCCGGCAATATCATGATGTAGACTTCCGGGTGCCCGAAGAACCAGAAAATGTGCTGAAACAGGACAGGATCCCCCCCACCGGCCGCATCGAAGAAACTGGTCCCGAAATACTTGTCCGTCAGCACCATGGTCACCGCAGCCGCCAGCACCGGCATGACAGCGATGAGCAGAAACGCCGTGATGAGCCAGGTCCAGACAAACAGCGGCATCTCCATCCAGCCCATGCCCGGCGCCCGCAGGTTGAAGATGGTCACGATGACGTTGATGGCCCCCATGATGGAGGAGATCCCCATGATGTGAATGGCAAAGACAAACAGGGCCGTGCTGTTGCCGCTGTACTGGGTAGACAGGGGGGCATAGAAGGTCCAGCCAGAACTGGGGCCGCCTCCCTCCATAAACAGGCTCGACAGGAGGATGAGGAAAGCAAACGGCAGGATCCAGAAGCTCCAGTTGTTCATGCGGGGCAGCGCCATGTCAGGGGCCCCAATCATGATGGGGATCAGCCAGTTGGCGAGGCCGGTGAAAGCGGGCATGACGGCACCAAAGACCATGATGAGGCCGTGTACTGTGGTCATCTGGTTGAAAAACAGGGGTTCCACCAGTTGCAGTCCGGGCTGGAACAGTTCTGCCCGGATCACCATGGCCATGGCGCCACCGGTAAAGAACATGGTGAGGGCAAAGCACAGATAGAGGGTACCGATGTCCTTGTGATTGGTGGTGTAGAGCCAGCGCCTCAGACCGGCCGCTGGCTGGTGGACATGTTCGCTGTGCGGGGTATCCGTGATTCCATCACTCATGCCGACGCCTCACTTGTCCTTGTCCGGATTGGCCGGGTTGAGAAGGGACTGCACCTCGGCTGGCTGCACAAGGTCACCGGTCTTGTTATCCCAGGCATTGCGTTCATAGGTGATGACGGCGGCGAGTTCCTGTGCCGTCAACTGTTTGCCAAAAGGTTGCATCGCCGTACCACTCCGGCCATGCAACACCGTATCCAGATGCTGGGCACGATGCTCCGCCTGTGTGGTCACCTTGCTGCCATTGAGCGCCGGGAAGATGCCGGGCAATCCGGTACCCGCGGGCTGATGACAGGCCGCACAGTGGCCCAGATAGACTTTCTCCCCCAGCGCCATGGCTTGTGGCAACGTCATGGTCTCCGCTGCCTGCGCCTGTTGCTGTGCCTTGGCGGTTGCCTGCTCGTCTCCCTTCCTGGCAATCCACGTCTCGAACTCCTCTGCGGATTTGGCCACCACAACCACGGGCATGAAACCGTGATCCTTGCCGCACAGCTCGGCGCACTGCCCACGATAGGTGCCCGGCTTGTCGATCCGCGTCCAGGATTCGTTGATGTAGCCAGGATTGGCATCTTTTTTCACGGCGAAGGCGGGAACCCACCAGGAGTGGATGACATCGTCCGAGGTCATCAGGAAACGGATCTTCTTGCCGACCGGCAACACCAGAGGGTTATCCACCTCCAGCAGATAATTGCCGCCCTTGGGGGCATCACCGGAGATCTGCTGTTTGCTGGTCGCCAGCAGGGAATAAAACGCCACCGGATACTCGAGGTATTTGTAATGCCATTTCCATTGCGAGCCCGTGACGAGGACGGTGAGATCGGCCTTGGAGGTATCCTCCATCTTCAACAGGGTCGAGGTTGCCGGTGCCGCCATCGCGATCAGTATCAACACGGGGATGGCCGTCCACAGCAACTCGATGCGGGTGCTTTCGTGAAACTGGGCGGCTTTGGCACCGCGCGATTTTCGATGGTGCACGATGGACCAGAACATGATGCCGAAGACGAGCAGACCGATGACGCAACAGATATAGAAAATCGTCATATGCAGGTCATAGACCTGCTGGCTGATGGCGGTGGCCCCGCGCGTCATGTTGAACCGGATCTCATTGGCAAAGGCGCTGCTGCTGATGAACCACATCATCATTCCGGCACCTGCCTGAGCTGCATCGTTTCTCACATTGCACTCCCTGTGCACGTTGGAGAAGATGGCCTACATTCGACAAACCAAATGCTAACCATCTGAAAATAATGCATTTATTAAAATTCATTTCACATTCAAGTATTAGTCCATATTCAGAAAAAACCAAAATGCAGATAGCCTTGGTCAGGCTCATCAGAGCAGTGGCAATGGGCAAAACGCGAGCAGGGAAGAGGGACAAGCGGGTCCAGTGGTGGCCGCGCCTTGAACGGGGAGAGCTTCAGCCATGGTGAGTCGAATCGATGTGCAGAACCCGGGAGGGGCCATGGGCTCCTCCCGGGCTCCGTGGTTTTCTGCCGTGCAAGAGGCGGGGTCAGCCCGCTGGTGCTTGCTGAGCCAGCAGTCTGGCCAGCAGGGAGCGCAGTGCTTTTATCAGGGTGGGTTTGCCCGCGACGCCCTGTCGGGCAGCCAGCTCGGACCAGGGCGCATATTGCCAGATGGTGGCGATCAGCAACCGTCGTTCATCCTGACTCAACCCGTCCAGCATCATCACTTGCCGGAGCAGCCAGCGTTGCAGTGTCCCCTGGCACAATTCGAATGGCTTGTGATGGTGGGCAAAGCAATCGAGTTCCCGATGCTCGAATTCATCCAGATCCTGCACATGAGTGACAGGTCCGCCTCTGAGGGATAGCCAGACCAGTTCGGTATCCAGCCTCTTGAGTTCACCAGCCAGCAGGGCCGGCAACTGGCTCATGAAACGTTGTCGCCACTGCGCCAGCTCGGCGTAATATTCCGATTGCAGCGGCATCAGCAGTAAGGCTGCATGACTGCCGCTGGCCGCATCGCGTTGCAGACCAAGACGCAGCACCTTCAATCCCGCCTTGAGCCAGAATGGCAGCAGATCTGGACTGGCGGAGAAGGCAGAACCCAGATAATCGACACCTAATGCCCGGTAATGTGATACCAGCTTGTCCAGCAACCTGGACCCCAGCCCGAGACGATGAAGGGCAGGATGGATGGCGATGCGCATCACCCTGGCATAAGAGCGCTCCCCCGCCGTCACGAAACCGGCGTGGGCCAGCAGCGACTGGGGCAGCAGATGTCCACGAGGGCGCCTTCGTCCGGCCCAGATCGCATGCGCCAGATCAGGGGGTATATTGCCCTCCCGCGCGACCAGCGCCACCCCGAGCAACTCCTGTCCCTGCTCCATCAGATGAATGTCGAGATCCGGCCCCTCCAGCAAATACCGCAGATCACTGGGGCTGGTCTGGTAGTGAGCCAGCACGAGCAGGCCGAACACCCGATTGAGCAGCGCGTCATCACGGGCCAGCTCATCTTGTCCGACCAGGCGCCAGGTCGGTGATGTCGGGGGATGAGGTGCCGATATGTCGGCATTCAGACCAAGGAGCCGGAAGATCAGAGGCTCCAGCGGATCGCTCAGGCTCCAGCGAATGGGCTCCACCAGGCGCAGCTCCTGCCAATCCGGGGTTTGCTCATCGAGTATCCGCTTGAAGCGCAGATGAAAGCCGCGCCCCGTCCCCTCATAGCCGTGCTCCGTTGTAGCGAAGACAATGCGACTGTGGCGGGCCAGCATGGCCTCCAGCAGTGGGGTCGGGATGGCGGCGGCCTCATCTACCAACAGCAGATCCGCCAGCACGTCTCCTTGAGCCACCCGATCAGGGGACACATAGCTCAGACCGGCCAGCCGCTCAGGCATCTCTGCCAGCGCGCGCTCTGCATGGGCAAAAAGTGTCGCCACTGTAGCGTGGGAAGGGGCAGTCACCGCTATCCTCAAGGCCGGATCCCGACTCAGCAAGTCGGCGCTCGCCAGCCCCAGCACGGCGCTCTTGCCACGACCGCGATCGGCGCTCAGCACCAGGGGGCGACGGCGATGGCCGTGCAACACGTTGTGGATGGCGGGCAGCGCACGGGCCTGATCCGCGCTCAGCGGCCGGTCCCCGTCAAGAGGCTGCCAGGTCATATCACAAGAGGCAGGCGTCAGATCTCGCGCCGGATCTTCTTCCAGCAACCGTACCAGACGGGAGATGAACCCCTGCCCGGCACGATCGGCCTCCTCTGGCTGGGCGACCAGCCTCTGACGATCAGGGTCTGGGTAGGTCGGCCATGCCTCACGCGGCGGGGTCAGCAGAAGCAAGAGCCCCCCAGCCCTCAATGTCCCCGCCAAGGCACCGAATGCATCGGGGTGAAAACCGCTGAAGGCATTGAATACCAGGGTGTCACACTCCTGACCGAGCCGTTGAAGCGCCTTGGCGGCAGGCTGCGGAGCATGACGCTCAGGACCCTGCCCCAGCCAGAACACGGCCCCCCACAGCAAGGATTCGGCACGAACGATGCAGTCATCCTCCTCCCCTTCCAGCCAGATCAGACGCCGCTCGCCGGCATGAGCGATAGCGTGGCGCAAGGCGAGCAGCTCGGCTGACATCATGGAGCTGGACTGGCGTCTGGCTTCACGCGGGGTTCAAACATGCGCTCCCCCATCTGGTCGATGAAGGTATGGGCCTTTTGCACCATGAAGCGCTCGGCATCCGCCGGGTTGGCAAAGAGATCGGAGCGGATGAAGCGATGGGTCTGTAATTGCCCGTCGATCTCCCTGGTGATGCGACCGGCCAGCCTGTATTGCCCCCCTTCCGCCATGGGCTCGGGATAGATGAGATAGCCCATGTATTCGATGGGCTCAACCTCGGGGCTCTGGGCGATCTCTCCCTTGAACAGGGCATTGAATAGTTTTTTGAACATGTTCGCATCCTCTCTGATGCAGGCATTCTCCCCAAGGGTGGAATCACTGGCAAGCACGGGATCTTATTACCATTCGTTCTTTGCACTACGAACCATTCTCATTTAGATTTCATCTCATTCCAGCATGAGGTCCAGATTATGTACGTGTGTTTGTGCCGCGGCATCACAGATAACCAGATCCGCAAGGCGGTACAGGCAGGCAAGACTGAATTCCGACAGTTGAAACAGTCGCTGGAAGTCGGTGCTCAATGTGGTAAATGTGTGCGCATGGCGATGGAGATCATCGCTACCGAAATCGACAAGATGGAGTCAGAGCAGGCACCGCTCTATTACGAAGTGGCGTAAAACCGCCGACTTCTCGTCTTCATCTCTCCTTCTGCCCTCCAGGGGACGACTTTCCCCATCACGTTATGGTCATGTTTCTGGACTAAGCTCTAGTGATCGTTGCCTAGGCTCGAACACGAGGAGTAATGTCGATGAAAGGAGATCCCAAAATCATTGCCCACCTCAACAAGGTGCTGGCCAATGAGCTTGTTGCCATCAACCAATACTTCCTGCATGCCCGCATCTATGATGACTGGGGCCTCAAGGGGCTGGGGCACAAGGAGTATCACGAATCCATCGATGAGATGAAACATGCCGACGAGCTGGTCAAGCGGGTGCTGTTTCTGGAAGGGCTGCCCAACTTGCAGGATCTGGGCAAGCTACGCATCGGTGAGACGGTGGAAGAGATGCTGCGCTGTGACTTGTCTCTGGAAATGGACGCCATCCCCGACCTGAAAGTCGCCATCACCTATGCCGAGTCCGTGCAGGACTACGTCAGCCGCGACCTGTTCCAGGAGATCCTGGAAGATGAAGAGGAGCATGTGGACTGGCTAGAAACCCAGCTCGATCTCATCGCCCGTATCGGTCTGGAAAACTACCAGCAATCCCAGCTCCATGCCGAGTCATCCTGAATCGCGATGACATCAAGAGACAATCCCAACCCGCCCAGGCGGGTTTTTTCATGGCACCAGCGGCAGAGATCTTACCCAACGATACGGTAGCCAACCTGGTTGCTGACAAGGCAGGCCAGAGGCTGTCAGGATGGCAGGCGCCAGATTGAACCGCCTCCGGGATCACAGTTACGATGCATGGGGCAGCGGCAGGCGCCGCTTTCGATTAGGATACGACCCCATTCCCATCATTTTGCTACGGATGACCTCCATGGAACTGATTGCACGCGAGATGGCGCCCCACAAACGGGTTGCCCTGGTGGCTCACGACAACATGAAAGCCCCTCTGCTGAACTGGGTGCTGCGCCGCAAGGAGGAGCTCAAGCTCCACCATCTCTATGCGACCGGCACCACGGGCACCCTGCTCGGCAAGAAGGCGCAACTGCCCATTACCTGCCTCTTCTCCGGCCCCATGGGAGGGGATCAGCAGCTCGGCGCCCTCATCGCCGAAGGGAAGATAGACGTGATGATCTTCTTCTGGGATCCCCTCAATCCCGCCGCCCACGATCCTGACGTCAAGGCCCTGCTGCGCCTCGCGGCCGTCTGGAACATCCCGGTCGCCACCAACGAGGCGACGGCGGACTTCATCATGGACAGCCCGCACATGCAGCAGGCATTCAGCGTCCAGGTGCCCGACTACGCCGGCTACCTCAAGGCCAGAACCGAATAAGCAACGCCAGACAGCAAAGAGCCGGAACAGATGTCCGGCTCTTTTCTTTCATGGGGAGAGAAGGTCAGCGCTGGAGGCTTTTCTGCGCGAATTTGGGCCTGGCATTCATGATCTGCTCCACCTGCTCGTCGCTCATCTTGCCCCGCGACAGCCCCAGAACCTTGTAGGTCAGCAGAGGGCGCGCTGGCAGGGCGATCATCAGGGCGCGGATCTGGTTCTCGTCCTCCTTCTCTCGCGCCGGCTTGCCGTAGGCGTAGGTGAGCACGCCGGCATCCATCAGGTTTTTGACGGCGGGTTCGGTGATCGGCAGGTTTATGACGCTTTTCCGTTGCAGTACGAACTCCCGCAGCACCGCCTTCTCGTTGAAGTCGAGGAAGCCAATCATCTGGGCCAGTTGATCCTGCTGGCGGCGGGACTGCCACTCGTCACAGGCCCACTCCCAGGCGATCAGGAAGCCCTGACTGCAGAAATAGGAGATGGCGATCAACATGCCGACCCCAAGCCAGGCCGCATGAGCCGTGGCCCACTGGCTCACGGCACCTTTCATCAATCCGGCCGGAAACAGCAGGATGATGCTGCAGCAGAGCAGCAGCCAGACCATCAGCCAGTTGAGGCGATTAAGCTGGTAAAAATGTTGGATCCACCGTTTCATCGTTCACCCTTCCCAAGTCAATGTGGACAGTAGCCAATTCATAGCAATCACTGTGCCAGCACAAGGATCCCCGTAAAAAGATCAGGATCCCGGACGGGAGAGTCGAGGGTTGTCACATCCTTTTACAACTTGTCGCACGGATCATCCCCTGTTGGCCTTGCGCCTCACCGAGCCACTTGGTAAAAATCCCACACTGTCACTGGAGAGTAGCAACCCGCCCGAAATCCGGGCAGGGCCCATGTCAACACTCTTGGATCCGCAGATCCATGGCATGGGCGGCGATAGCACCTATCGTCCTGCAAGACCTTTGGCCCCGATATGCACGCCAGCCGGGCGAGCCGTATCGGGTCCATCGGTTGTTCTGCTCGCCTGGCGGTTACTCATCATGCTGATCACCCTGCTGTTATTTCTGATCTCTGCCGTCACCATCTATCTGGCCTGCGAATACTTCGTCAACGGCATCGAATGGACCGGCCATCATTTCAAACTGTCCCAAAGTGCCACCGGTTCTCTGCTGGCGGCCCTCGGCACGGCCCTGCCCGAATGTATCGTCACCCTGACCGCCCTGCTGATGGGTGATGCCCCCGCCCAGCAGCAGATAGGCATAGGTGCGGCCCTCGGCGGTCCCCTGGTGCTCTCCACCCTTGGCTATGCCGCCGTTGGCGTGACCCTGCTGCTGTGCCTGGACCATGGGCACAGGGTCATTCATGGTGAGGTGCAGCGCGAGATAGGCCGCGATCAGGCCTGGTTTGCCGGTATCTTCCTGTTGGCCGTGCTGCTTGGCATGATGGCCTTCACCGATAAAACCTGGCTGGCCCCCCTGTTCGTGCTGATCTACCTCCTCTATGTGCGACGTGAGCTGAAACAGACCGACAGCCACGATGCGGAATTGCCCTCCCCCCTCAAGCTGGATCCGCACGCCAGGATCCCGGCGCTCGACAAGGTGCTGCTGCAAACCCTGGTGGCGCTCGGTGTGGTAGCGCTGGCGGCCCAGCTGTTCGTTCACCAGCTGGAGAACATGGGCGAGCTGTTCGGTCTCTCTCCGGTAGTGGCCGCCCTGCTGCTGAGCCCGGTGGCCACCGAAATGCCCGAGCTGATGAACGTGCTCATCTGGGTGCGGCAGGGCAAGCACCGGCTGGCACTGGCGAATATCTCCGGCGCCATGATGATCCAGGGCACCATTCCCAAGGCGTTCTGCCTGCTGTTCACCCCCTGGCTGCTGGACAGCACCATGATGGCCTCCTCCCTGGTGACGCTGCTGGCGGTCGCGCTGCTGTGGAGGGGGTTCAGTCGGGAGCGGATGACGGCGGGCAGGCTCGCCCTGGTGGGACTGGTTTACCTGGGTTTCTGCGGCTGGCTGATAATGAGCTGAGGGCCCGGCATCCGCCCCCGGCCCAACAAGAAAGGGCAGGATCCCATCCTGCCCTTCATCTCACAAAGTAGTCTCAATCAGGCCGAGCCGAGGTCTCAGAACTGCTGGAACCAGCGCTGGATCTGGGCCGGATCCTTGCTCTGGGTCAGGGCGAGCATCAGCAGCACCCGCGCTTTCTGCGGGTTGAGGGTCTCGGCGGCGACGAAGCCGTACTTGGCGTCATCGATCTCGGCATCCAGGGTGGTGGAGCCGGTCGGCACGCGGGCGGAGCGCACCACGCGAATGCCGTCCTTGCTCGCCTTGGCCAGGGTGTCGAACAGGGTGTGGTAGAGGTTGCCGTTGCCCACCCCGGCGCTGACGATGCCGTCAAACTTGGCATCCACCAGGGCCTTGGCCGGCAGGTCCGAGGCGTTGGCGTAGCTGTAGACGATGCCGACCTGGGGCAGCTTGTCGAGCTTGCTCACGTCGAACGGGGTCTTGCTGGTATGCAGACGGGCCGGGCTGCGCTGGTAGTCGATCTTGCCGTTGTGGATGTAGCCGAGCGGGCCGAAGTTGGGGGAGGCGAAGGTCTGCACTCCTGTGGTGTTGGTCTTGGTGACGTCGCGGGCATCCAGCACGGTGTCGTTCATCGCCACCATGACGCCACGTCCCTTTGAGGCGGGGTCGGAGGCGGTCACCACGGCGTTGTAGAGGTTCATCGGGCCGTCGGCGCTCATGGCGGTGGAGGGGCGCATGGCGCCCACCAGCACCACCGGCTTGTCGCTCTTGACGGTCAGATTGAGGAAGTAGGCGGTCTCCTCCATGGTGTCGGTGCCGTGGGTGATGACGATGCCGTCCACGTCATCCCTGGCCAGCAGCGCGTTGACGCGCTTGGCGAGCGTGAGCCACACCTCGTCGTTCATGTCCTGGGAGCCGATCTTGACCACCTGCTCACCCTGCACGTCGGCCACGTTTTTCATCTCGGGCACGGCGGCGATCAGCGTCTCGATGGCCACCTTGCCGGCCTCGTAGTTGGACTGGGTGGCGGACTGGCCCGCCCCGGCGATGGTGCCGCCGGTGGCCAGAATGTGCACGCTGGGCAGCGCCATGGCCATAGGGGAGAGGGTCAGGCCGAGCACGGCGGCGATCAGGGTCTTGCGAATGGGAAGGGTCATGCTGCAATCCTTTTGGATGAGGGAATTGCAGCATTTTTATTCTTTTTAAACGGGATTTAAGTGATCATTCTCACCAATAAAAAGAAGTAAACAGAATATTAGTCTGTTTACTACCAATTAAGTGATAATTCACTCTACCTGAAAGCCTCTCGCCTCGATCAGGGCGATCAACTCGGCTTTGCTCAGCTCGCTCTCGATGACGGCCTGGCGGCTGGCAAAGTCGACCGTGGCGGTGCGGACTGCTGGCTGGGCCAGCAAGGCCTTTTGCAGGCTGGCAGCGCAGCCGCCGCAAGACATGCCGGTAACGGTGAGTTCGATGGTCATGGGCTCTCTCCTCTGTCGATGTGCAATCAGCCTAAAGCTGCCGCCTCCGGCAAGGTCAAGCTCTAGCGGGCCACCACGGATTCACGCACCACCAGACGCCCCTGGAATTTCTGCTGTTCATCAGCCGGCCGCAGACTCTGCGCCAGTTGCGCCTGCAACACCCGCACGCTCTCCTGGGCCAGTCGCTCGCTCGGGTATTCGATGCAGGTCAGCGGCGGGGTCAGCTGGCTCGCCAGGGCGGAGCCCTCCAGGCTGATGACGGAGACATCCTGAGGGATCTGGAGGTTGAACTCGCGCAACAGCCGCATGGCGTCGGCAGCCTGGGCATCTTGCTGCACCAACAGCGCGGTGAAGGGCAGGTAGCGATTGAGCAGGCCGAGCAGCGCCTGCTGGTTGTCGGTACCGTCGATCACCAGCTGGCTGTTATAGGGCAGGGATTGCTGCTGCAGGGCCTGCTGATAGCCTTGAATTGCGCTCTTTCCCGCCGGGGAACTCTTGTCATCCAGCATCAGCACCAGCTGGCGATGACCCTTGCCGAGCAGGAAGCGGCAGGCGCTCTCGGTGGCGAAGGTCAGGTCGTAGCAGAGATTGAGGTTGTCGGTGTCGCTCACCCCATCGAGCTGGATGAGGCGCGGATCCGGATTCAGAGGCTGCTTGGTACCAAGCACCAAGACACCATCACAGCGTCCTCCCAGCAGCTCATCGACCGCCTGCTGCTGTTGCTGCGCCTCATCGGCAAAGCGCACCAGCATGCTCTTGCCCGTCTTGGCCAGCGCCCCTTCCAGCAGTGGCAACATGCTCGCCAGACGGTTACCAAGCTGGGGGGAGAGGATGATGCCCACACAATCAGTCGCCTGGGTAGCCAGGGAGCGGGCCGTGGCATTGGGTCGGAAATTCAGCTGCTCGGCGGCTTGCAACACGGCCAACCGGCTCTCTTCTCGCACGCCGCGCGAGCCGCTCAGGACGCGGGAAACGGTGGCTTTAGACACATTCGCGAGGCGCGACACATCGGTAATATTGGCCATGGCTTCATCAACGGTAACCGGTTAACAGGTCTCCATCCTAGCACAGGCCAGCGACCTCCGGTAAGGGCCGGCACTCTGGTCAATGAAAAAGGGGGCCCTTGCCCCCCTCTGCCAATCTGGCTTCCATCAGAAGTAATATTTGAAGCGCACCCGACCACCGTAGCGATCGATGTTGTCCACCTCGGCGCTGTCGACATTCAGCTGGGACCAGTAGGCCCCTAGATAGATGTCGAAGTTGTCCAGATCCAGCACGCTCGGGATCTTGTAGGAGGCATAGACGGTGTTGATGGTGTGCTTGCCCACCATCTTGCCGAAGTCAGCGCTGTTGTTGTTCAGATTGGCGCTGCTGATGTCGTTGATGGCATAGATGTAACCCAGGCCGGCATTGTGCCAAAGCAGGTTGGCGCCCAGGGTGGTATCGGTTTCATCCTCGGCGTCCATACGGGCCGCATTGGCGTTGATGACCAGGGCATCCTGGGTCCAGCTGGTGGTGAGGCCGTAACCCATACGATCGGACACGGACACGTCATCGCTGGTGACGATGGCGTCGCTGATCACGTTGCCCTCAGCCCCCAGAGCAACCTTGAGGTTCTCCCCCTTCCAGGCGATGACGGGACGCACGATGATGGAGTCCTTGGCCTTAGTCAGCGCATAGCCATGGTATTGCTGGCCTGCAAACAGATTGGTGCGGTCCCCAATCAGGGTGGAGAACTCCAGATACCAGTTGCCCGTCTCCTTGTTGAGCAGCAGCTGGCCGCCCTTTCCTGCCCGGCCACGACCCTCCTTCAGCATGTAGACATAACCATTGCCATCGGAGTAGAGGTCGTTAGCGCTGTCACCTGAGTGCTCGACGAAGATGTCCTGACCCAGTGGGAACATATCATAGGCCTCGAAACGGCCGACCTTCATCCCCCAGTTGCTGCGCTGGCCAAACCCCAGGTACGCATCATCGGCACCGGCACCGCCGTTGGTTCCTATGGTGGGCTGGATCTGGATCTGGCCGTAGCGACCATCTTCCAATTCTCGCACTCCGAGGAAGTTCAGCAGCAGGCGACCATCCTCGTCCCAGCGATCGGTGCGGGTCTCGCTGGTTTGACCCAGCACGTTGCCACGGGTGGTATTGGACGCGTTCAGGTTGATCTCCGCATCGCCCCCCAGGCTCAGGCGCCCGAAGTCAGTGTTGGTCTCCACCACGGCGCTGGCCATGAAAGGGGTGCTCAGGGCCAGGATGGCAAGGAGCTGGGCGGACAGGTTTGTCAGTTTCATTATTATCATTCCTTGAGTTTTATGTTTTTGATATACAAGCACTTATTTATCTGCCTCCCCGAAGGGAGGACAAATTCGGGCATGCCTTTCCCCCATCGCGGCGCAATGTAGGGCAAAGGGCATGGATCAAATCGGGTGGGGCTAGGGTCCGAGACCGGGTCTCAACCCCTGGCACTCATCGCCATCCAGGAGAGGCGGGTTGGCGCTCGCCCGGCGGCCAGGGTTCAGATGGTCCATGTGGTGGCTCCTTCGACGCAGCCCGGCAGCCATGCGGCACCCCGCACGCCGCTGCTGTCCCCGTAACGGGCGGGCACTATGGGGGTGAGGCACTGCGCGGAGAACAGGTAGGGAATCACTGCCGCGGGCAGATCGCGATAGAGGGAGGCGATGTTGGAGAGGCCACCCCCCAGTACGATGACATCCGGGTCCAACACATTGATCAGGCTGGCGACGCTGCGGGCCAGGGCCTGGATGAAGTGGTCATAGTGAACCCGAGCCTCCAGATCCCCCTCTGCGGCGGCCGTGATGATCCCAAGCGGCGACAGGCTGCGGCCGTGGCGCTCGACGAAACGCCCCGCAAACCCGGTACCGGAGACGAACCGTTCGATGCAGTTGTGGCGGCCGCAGTAACAGGGCTGGGTCGGGCCATCCCGGTCCGGATCGTAGCCGGGCAGCGGATTGTGGCCCCACTCCCCGGTGATGGCATTGGGGCCGCCCATGAGCTGGCGATTGACCACCAAGCCGCCACCACAGCCGGTGCCGAGGATGATGCCAAACACCACCCTGCCCCCCTCACCAGCCCCGTCGACGGCTTCCGACAGGGCAAAACAGTCCGCGTCATTGGCGAGCCAGACCGGCTGACCCAGCGCCTGGGCCAAGTCTCCTTTAAGGTCTTGTCCGTTGAGAAACAGGCAGTTGGCGTTCTTGATGCGCCCGGTCTGCGGGTCGATCGCCCCGGGCAAGCCAACGCCTATGGTGAAGGGGCGGCCCAGCTCCCGCCGCATCTCCTCCACCAGCCCGGTGATGGCCATCAAGAAGTCGCCATAACCCGTGGTCGGGGTCGGGATGCGCTTGCGCAGCAGGCTGACGCCCTGACCGTCGAGCAGTTGGGCCTCTATCTTGGTGCCCCCGATGTCGAGTCCGAGTCGCAACATGTTGGTGTTCCTCAGGCGGCCAGCTTGCGGTGCAGCTCGATGAGCTCAGTGACCAGCTCCCGGGCCAGCATGGCGGTCATCAGGTGATCCTGGGCATGCACCAGGATCAACTTGACCGGGATCTTGCCCTCCCCCTCATCCGCCTCGATCAGCCGGGTCTGCACCGCATGGGCGGCATTGGCGGCCTCGGCGGCCTGGCGCAGCAGATCGTCGGCCTCGGTGAACTGGCCGGCCCTGGCCTGGCGCAGCGCCTCGAAGCAGAGGCTGCGGCTCATGCCGGCATTGATGATGAGACCCATGACAGTCTCTTCCAGATCGAACATACACACTCCTTGGTGATGGGCGCCGGCCTGGGGCTGGCGCGCTTTCTTTATAGGGGTCAGCTGGCGGAATAATCAGTCGAAGCCATTCTCGCGGGCGGCGGTGGCGAACCACTGGCCGCTCTGCTTGATGCGCCGGGTCTGGCTCTCCAGCTCCAACTCGACGAAGCCGTAGCGATTCTTGTAGGCATTGCTCCAGGACCAGTTGTCGATGAAGGTCCAGAGGTGATAGCCCCGGCACTGGCAGCC
Organism: Aeromonas sp. R2-1; assembly: GCF_040908425.1. Lineage (NCBI taxonomy): Bacteria > Pseudomonadati > Pseudomonadota > Gammaproteobacteria > Aeromonadales > Aeromonadaceae > Aeromonas > Aeromonas sp. R2-1. The sequence goes on along the minus strand of NZ_JBFODR010000055.1, from coordinate 35,915 downwards.
CTCTTCCAGCGCCTTGTGCAGCCAGATGAGGTGATCCCGGATGAAACCGATGCGGTAGTCATCCTGGATCTGGCCATCTTCGCCCTTGAACTTGGCCTCCCCCTCGACCCCCATGCCGTTCTCCGAGATGTAGCTCGGGATGTTGCCGTAGTGGTCGCGCAGGTTGGTGAGGATGTCGTAGACCCCCTGCTCGTAGATCTCCCAGCCCCGGTGCGGGTTCATCTTGCGGCCCGGCATCTCGTAGTAGTCGAAGAACCACTCCGGCATGAAGGGACTGGCGGGATTGACCGCGTTGCTGCGCGCCTTGATCCGGCGCGGCTGGTAGTAGTTGACCCCCAGCAGGTCGATCTTGCCCGCCGCCAGCAGGGCCTTGTCCCCCGGCTCGCAGGCCGGCAGCTGGTCATACTCCTCGAGCAGTGCCACCAGCTCGGCCGGGTATTCCCCCTTGACCGCCGGATCCAGGAAGCTGCGGTTGAACATCAGATCGGCGATGTTGGCCGCCTTCAGATCCGCCGGGTGCTGGGAGCGCGGATAGGAAGGGGTCAGATTCAGGATGATGCCGATCTGGCCATCCTGACCGAGCTCCCGGTAACGCTGAACCGCCCTGGCGTGCGCCAGCATGGTGTGGTAGGCCACGGTGGCGGCGCGGCGAAAATCCACCACGTTCGGATAGTGGAAGTCGTAGAGGTAACCCCCCTCCACCGGCACGATCGGCTCGTTGAAGGTGAACCAGTGCTTCACCTTGCCCCCGAACAGCCTGAAGCAGGTGGCGGCAAACTCGGCGTAAGCCTCGATCACTTCCCGGCTTTCCCAGCCCCCCAGTTCCTGCATGCTCATGGGCATGTCGAAGTGGAACAGGCAGATAAAGGGCTCTATCCCCTCGGCCTTGAGCTCGTCGAGCATGGCGTCGTAGAAGGCGACGGCCTCCGGGTTGGGTTCTCCCCGGCCAGCCGGGATCAGCCGCGACCAAGCGATGGAGGTGCGGAAGCTGTTGTGGCCAAGCTGCTTCAGCAGACGGATGTCGTCGCGAAAATGCTCATAAAAACCGGAAGTCTGCGCCGGCCCTATCTGCTGATGGAAACGGTTGGGGGACTGCTCGAACCAGTGATCCCAGATGGTGGGCGCCTTGCCCCCTTGCTGGCTGGCACCTTCCGCCTGGGCGGCGGACGAGGCGCTGCCCCACCAGAACTGTTCAGGAAAACGGTATTGCATCTCTTGTTACTCCAGGCTTGAAAAGGAGGCCGCCAGGCGGCCCCAACAGACAATCAACGGGTGGCGGCCGCTAGCGGACGCGCTTCCACGCTATCGGTTTGCTCTTCCTGTTTGAGCAGGGTGCGCTCATAGGCCTTCAGGAAGGGGTAATACATGGCAGCGGCGGAGCACATACACAGCAGGCTCAGCACCATGGGGCTGATGGCCCAGTTGGCGGCCCAGGAGGCGCCGATGGGGCCAGGGGTGGTCCAGGGGGTGAGGGAGACCACCCGCTCGACCAGGCCGAAGTCCAGGGCAAACCAGGCCAGGGTGGCGTTGATCATGGGCACCAGAATGAAGGGCAGGAAGAAGACCGGGTTCATGACGATGGGGGCACCGAACAGGATGGGCTCGTTGATGTTGAACAGGCCAGGTACCACTCCCATCTTGCCGATGGATCTCAGGTGCGCCGCCTTGCTGCGCAGCAGTAGGAAGGCCAGGGGCAGGGTGGAGCCGACGCCGCCGATCAGCAGGTAGTGATCCCAGAAGCCCTGCAGGAAGATGTGGGGCAGGGCATCACCCGCCGCCATGGCGGCCTGGTTGTTCGCCAGGTTTGCCATCCAGAACGGGTTCATGATGCCGGTGACGATCAGGGCGCCGTGGATCCCGGCGAACCAGAGAACCTGGCACACCAGCACCGCCAGCAGCATGGCGGGCAGGGAGTCGGAGGCGGCCACCAGCGGCTTGACCAGGGACATGATGGCCTCCGGCAGAATCATGCCGGTGGTGCTCTCCAGCAGCAGGTTGAGGGGGTGCAGGGTCAGGATGATCACCAGCACAGGGATCAGCACCTCGAAGGAGCGGGCGACGCCGGTCGGCACCTGGGGCGGCAGCTTGATGGTGATATTGTTGCGCTTGAGGAAGGCATAGACCTCGGCCGCATAGATGGCGGTGATCAGCGCCGTGAAGATCCCCTGGCCGGAGAAGTACTGCATGGAGATGGCGCCATCCTTGACCGGCGCGGCCACCAGCATGAAGGACATCAGGCAGAGCAGACCCGTGGTGACCGGATCCAGCCCGTTCTGGCGCGCCAGGCTGGCGCCTATCCCCACCGAGATGAACAGGGTCATCAGCCCCATGCTCAGCTGGAACGGCAGCAGCAGCTGAGGTTGATAGGTGGCCGAGAAGTCGAGCCAGGCGCGGGCGAAGCCCCACTGGGTCTGGGGCGAGAAGGGGGGGAAGATGAACACCAGCATGAAGCTGCCGACGATCATGAAGGGCAAGGCGGCGATGAAGCCGTCACGGATTGCCTGCACATATTTTTGCTGGCCGATCCGCCCGGCCAGGGGGCTGACCCGGTTTTCTATGGTACTGACAAAGCGTTCGTAAAGGGTGTTCATGAAGGTTTCCTTGTGACTTTCACTGGTGGTGATCTGCGCATCAACCGATCAGGGTGAGGGCGTGGTCGAGGACCTTGTCACCCCGTTGCATGCCGTAATCCATCATGTTGATGGTGTCGACCGGCACGCCGTGGGCCGCGGCCCGCTGCTGCAACTCGGCCTGCATGTATTTGACCTGGGGCCCGAGCAGCACCACCTGGTAGTGGGGCATCTGCAGATCGAACTCTGCCGCCCCGAAGGCCTGTATCTCGGCGTCCAATCCCCGCTTGTCCGCCTCCTCCTTCATCTTCTTGACCAGCAGACTGGTGGACATGCCAGAGGAGCAGCACAACATGATCTTTTTCATTTCCCGATTCTCCAGACGTTCGTAACGGATGGCGCATTCTTGATCGGACGAATTCAAATTGGAAACCGGTTTCCACAACTCATCCATCGATGTGTGAACAGGATCGCCATTTTCCGCTTCAAAGGGCCGGGAAGTGTGAGCGAGGTAATGAAATGGCAAAATGGCTTCGGATATTACGGAAACAAAACCACAAAGCCGTCAAAATGGCGTCCAAGCCCCGTGATGACGAGGGGTATCAGGATGACAAGGAACCGAATAACGTGATGAATCTGCAATGGATGGCAATGCTGGTCGGCATGATAGAGCAGCGCATGGTACCGTTTGCCAACTGGCTGACCCGCAGTCGCCATGTGCTGTCGTTGCGCGATGGTTTTCAGCTGGCCATGCCCTTCGTCATCGTCGGCAGCCTGCTGGTCCCGATCCTCTATCCTCCCATCGCCCCCGACACGCCGCACGCCTTCGGGCAGTGGCTGCACTGGCTTGCCCGGGAGCTGCACCCTTTCCTGTTTCCCGTCTACTCCCACACCCTGGGGTTGGTGGCGCTGATCATCGCCTTCGGTGCGGCATCCAGCCTTGCCAAGGCATACGAGATGCCGGAACGCCTGTGCGGCCTGGGGGGCTGCATGGCCTTCCTGATGCTGATCGACTTTCGCTCGCTGCAACCCGGGGTGTTTGGTTATCTGGGGGGCGCCGGGATCTTCACGGCCCTGCTGATGGCGTTCTATTCGGTGGAGGTGACCAGGCTCTTCTATCGTCGGGGCTGGTACATCCAGATGCCGGAAGAGGTGCCGGTGATGACCCGCCGGGGCTTTCAGCTGATCGTGCCGCTGCTGTTCATCATGCTGTCGCTCAGCCTGCTGCGGCTCTGGTTGCAGCAGCAGTTCGGGATCAGCCTGCCGGATTTCATGGCCTCCCTGTTCCGGCCCCTGATAGTGGGGGCCGACACCCTGCCCGCCCTGCTTATCACCCTGCTGATCGCCCACCTGCTCTGGTTCATGGGGATCCACGGCGCCCTGATCGTGACCGGCTTGCTGTCCCCTTTCTGGATGGCCGGGGTGAGCGCCAACCAGACGGCCCTGATGGCGGGCGAGCCCCTGCCCCACACCTTCCTGCAGGGGTTCTGGGACTATTACCTGCTGATCGGGGGGATTGGAACTACCTTGCCCCTGGTGTTCATGGCGATGCGCAGCCGTTGCCACTCCATTCAGTCGGTGGGCAAGCTGGGTTTCATCCCCTCCATGTTCAACATCAACGAGCCCCTGCTGTTCGGCTTCCCCATCATCATGAATCCGTTGTTTTTCCTGCCCTTTATCGGCGTTCCCCTGATCAATGCGGTGATCGCCTGGCAGCTGACCCAGTGGGGTTTCCTCGACAAGTTCATCGCCCTGCTGCCCTGGTCCATGCCCTCCCCACTCGGCGCCGCCTGGGCGGCCAACGGCAGCTGGAGCAATGGCCTGATGAGCCTGGTCTGCATCCTCAACAGCTACGTGCTCTACCGCCCCTTCTTCATCGCTCACGAGCGGATGCTGCTGGCCCAGGAGACGGAGCACACGACCCACTGATCAAGCAGGCCGCCCCGAGGCGGCCTGACTCAACGGTTTCCTGCGCGGGCAAAACTGCCCTGGGCCTGCACCTCATAAGGGCCGAGGCAGGCAGGCAGGAAAGCTGACTGCCCCCCATCCAATACCAGGGGGGGCTGGCCGTTACGGTGCAGGGAGAGGGAGCCATTGATGGCAAACAGGATCTCCGCGCTCGCAGTGACCAGCCTGTGCTCCCCCGCTGCGTAGACACTGAAGGTGAAATCGGGGACTGGCACCTCGAAGTGTTGTACCCCTTCCTCCGCACGGGGCGAGATCAGGAGCGTCTCGACCGGCTTGGGCCGACATTTGGTGCAGGCGAGCAGTTCGTCCACATCCAGATGCTTGGCGGTCAACCCTGCCCGCAGCACGTTGTCGGAGTTGGCCATGATCTCGAGCCCGGTCCCATGGACATAGGCGTGGGGGGTGCCGGCATCCAGATACATGGCCTGGCCCGGTTGCAGCGTCACCACATTGAGCAACAGGGGAGCAAACAGACCCACGTCCCCCGGATACTGGGTGAACAGGTCTAGCACCAGGGAAAAAGTCTCGTCCTGACGATCACGCGCGGCACAGACCCTGAGGGCGGCGAGAGCCGTCTCTTTGGATTCCCCCTCCAAAGTCAGCAGAGCCCGGAAGAAACGTGCCAGTCCGCCCTCGCTCTGGTCGGTGGCGAACACCTCCACCAGAGGCGCCAGACTGGCCGCCGCCACCCGCTCAAACAGCGCCAGGATGGCGGCAAAGTCACGAAAACCATTCATCGCCTGATAGGGGGTCAGGGCGAACACCAGCTCGGGCTTGTGGTTGTTATCGCGGTAGTTGCGGTAGGGAGCATCGATGGCGATACCCTGCGCCACCTCGCGAGCAAACCCGGCCTCGGCCTGAGCCTTGCTGGGGTGAACCTGAATGGAGAGCGCCTTCTCGGCACAGAGCACCTTGAACAGGAAGGGCAGCCTCCCGAAGCGGGCATAGGTGGATTCGCCCAGTATCACCACGCCGCGCCCGGCGATCAGTTCGGACAGAGATGTCATCAGGCCAGCTACCTCGACCTGTGAACAGCCGTTGGGATGAGCCCCCATCCAGAGCTCGGCCTGTGGCTTGCGCTCCGGATTCGTGATCCCGAACAGCCGGGTCAAGGCGTCACGACTACCCCAGTCATATTCCTGGATCGAGTTTCGCATCAGAAATGCTGTCGATAAATGCATATATGAACATCTCATGGTGATGGTGGAAGGGAGATGTCCGGAATGTATCAGTCCAACCCAACAACGGAAACCGGTTTCCATCATTGAGGTGATCCATATCAGAGAATGACACCATGAGAGGGGGGCGACAGATCGATATAAGGGAGGAGACGCGCGCCTGCGTATCAACGGCAGGCGTCGGTCAGGCAGACACGGCCTAACGTGATGTCATGATGCTGCCCAGGAAGATAAGGGCTTGAGCCAGCAGCCAGCAGCCAGCAGGGGAATGATAAGCGATAGAGGGCAACACTCGGAGCCTGCCGGCCCACTAGACGGCAAGCGCTTTCCAAAGAAGGAGAAAATGACTGAGAAGGGTGTTCGTCGGAAACGGCTCAGGGCAGACCAGAGAGTTGGGTCTGCCCTCAGTGCCGGGCTAGCCCATCAGTCCCAGGTAGTTCATCAGGGCGGCCCCCAGGCTGGTGGTGACGAGCGAGCCCAGGGTGGTGGTGGCGATGATGTTGGCCGCGAGGGCACTGTCACCGCCCATGGCACGGGTCATCACATAGCTGGCGGCGGCGGTGGGGGTCGAGCTGATGAGAAACAGGATGCCGAGGGCCTGAGGGCTGAAACCGAGCGCCCAGGCCCCCAGCACCAGCAGCACGGGGATGCAGCACAGCCGGTTGACCGTGGCCCAGCCGGTCAGCATGGCGCCGCCGCGCAGGGCCTTGAGGTTGAGGCTGGCGCCGGTGCACAGCAGGGCCAGCGGCAGGGTCATGTTGGCGAAATAGTTGCCCGTGCTGATGACCAGCTGGGGCAGTTCGATGCCGAGCAGACCGAAGGGCAGGGCCGCCAGAATGGCGATGATGAGGGGGTTTTTGACGATCCCCTTGAGTATGGGTGTGAGCCCCTTTCCGCCCCCCAGGCTGCGGGTCAGGGTGATCACCGCGAGGATGTTGTAGAGCACTGTGATGGAGCCCACCAGCAGGGCGGCGGCCCCTATCCCCTCCGGGCCGTAGGCGTTTTGCACATAGGCCAGCCCCATGATCCCCATGTTGCCGCGAAAGCTGCCCTGCACGAAGATGCCCCGCAGTTTCTGCTCGCTGATGAAACGGGCCGCCAGCACCTCCAGCACCAGGAAACCGGCGAGGGTGCCGAGCAGGCCGTAGAGGATGAGCCAGGGGCTCGGCATGGTGGAAAAATCGGTGCGCACCATGCTCAGAAACAAGAGCGCTGGCAGGGTGACCTGGAACACCAGACGGGAGGCGGACTCGACGAAGCTGTCGGGCAAGAGACCCAGCCGCTTGAGCCAGATGCCGAGTACCAACACCAGACAGATGGGGCCCGTGATGGAGAGGGAGAAGTGCAGACTTGCCAACAGATCCATGATGCGCGTCCTGTGCAACGGCGAAGAAAGTCGCCTGGGAAAGGGCATTCTAACGCCATGGGCTTGTATTCACAGGAGTTAATCACAACAATGTCTGCATCCCGGTTGTCGCCCTCCCCTGTCACGGATCCCCCATGGAAAAGAAACTGACCATCCTCGATATCGCTCGCCTCAGCGGGGTCGGCAAGTCGACCGTCTCCCGGGTGCTCAATCAGGATCCCAAGGTCAATGCCCAGACCAGGGCCAGGGTCGAATCGGTGATCGCCCAGCACGGTTTCGTCCCGAGCAAATCGGCGCGGGCCATGCGCAGCCAGAGCCAGCAGGTGGTCGGCATCGTGGTGTCGCGCCTCGACTCCAGCTCCGAGAACCAGGCGGTGCGCGGCATGCTGGAGACCCTCTACCAGCGTGGCTACGACGCCGTGCTGATGGAGAGCAAGTTCTCCCCCGCCAAGGTGAGCGAGCACCTGGCGGTGCTGGAGCGGCGCGGGGTGGACGGCATCATACTGTTTGCCTTCAACGATCTGGACTATGCCGCCATGGCGCCGCTCAGGGAGAAACTGGTGCTGATGGCCCGCGAGCGCCCCGGCTTCTCGTCGGTCTGCTTCGACGATGACGGGGCGGTGCGCGCCGTGCTCGCCCACCTCGGGGAGCGTGGCCTGACCGAGGTCGCCTATCTCGGGGTGGAACGCAGCGATCTCACCACCGGGCTGCGTCGGCATCAGGCTTACCTCGACTACTGTCGGGAACAAGGGCGCACGCCCCGCAGCGCCCTCGGGGATCTCGGTCTGCAAAGCGGCTATCGGCTCGCGGCCGAACTCCTCAGCCCCACCACCCAGGCCATGGTCTGTGCCAGCGACACCCTGGCCATCGGCGCCGCCAAATACCTGCAGGAGCAGGGTCGCACCGACATCCTGGTGAGCGGCCTTGGCAGCAATCCCATGCTGACGTTCCTCTTTGCCAACACCCTCAGCCTGGATTTCGGCTACAAGGACGCCGGCATCCTGGCCGCCAGACAGCTGCTCGACCAGATTGAAGAGGGGCAGCCCCCCAGAGCGACCATCGCCCCCTGTCAGCCCCTGTAGTCTATCTTTTCCTCCATTCCCGGCGTTTTGCGCTTTTTGTGACCAGCGCCACGAATTGGGAACGTTCCCATTGCCGATGCCAGCCACTGGCTTCATGCTGATTGGGAACGATACCAATAAACGGGCGGTCCTTGGCCAGCCGGTAAAGACACGACCATTATTCATGGAGTCACAGAGGGAAGGCTCATGTCAAAAGTCAACACACAGCATCTGGCGCAGCTGATCGAGCGGATCGGCGGCAAAGAGAACATCACCACTGTCAGCCACTGCCTGACCCGGCTCAGGTTCGTGCTGGCCGATCCGGCCAAGGCCGATCCCAAGGCCATCGAGACCATCCCTTCAGTGAAGGGGAGCTTCACCCAGGGCGGCCAGTTCCAGGTGGTGATCGGCAACGAGGTGGATCAGTGGTACAAGGCGCTCACCCAGGAGATCGGCGTGAGCGGCGGCAGCAAGGAGGCCGCCAAACAGGCCGCCCGCCACAACATGAACCCGTTGGAGCGCGGCATCTCCCACCTGGCGGAGATCTTCGTCCCCCTGCTGCCCGCCATCATCACCGGTGGTCTGATCCTGGGCTTTCGCAACGTCATCGGCGACATCAAGATGTTCGACGACGGCACCCACACCCTCACCGAGATCAGCCAGTTCTGGGCCCAGGTGCACGCCTTCCTCTGGCTGCTGGGTGAAGCCATCTTCCACTTCCTGCCGGTGGGTGTCTGCTGGTCTGCGGTGAAAAAGATGGGCGGCTCCGAGATCCTCGGCATCGTGCTGGGTATCACGCTGGTGTCGCCGCAACTGATGAACGCCTATGGCATCGGCCAGCAGACCCCGGAAGTGTGGGACTTCGGCCTCTTCGTCATCCAGAAGGTGGGGTATCAGGCCCAGGTCATTCCGGCCCTGCTGGCGGGTGTCTTCCTTGCCTGGGTGGAGACCAGCCTCAAGCGCATCATCCCGGCCTATCTCTACCTAGTGATTGTGCCCTTCATCTCCCTGCTGCTGGCGGTGATCGTGGCACACGCCCTGATCGGTCCGTTCGGCCGCTGGATTGGTGACGGCGTCGGCTTTGCCGCCAAGGCGGCCATGACGGGTTCGTTTGCCCCCATCGGCGCCGCCCTGTTCGGCTTCCTCTATGCGCCCCTGGTCATCACCGGCATCCACCACACCACCAACGCGGTGGACCTGCAACTGATGCAGAGCATGGGCGGCACCCCCATCTGGCCGCTGATCGCCCTCTCCAACATCGCCCAGGCGTCTGCGGTCGTCGGCATCATACTGATCAGCCGCAAGGAGAACGAGCGGGAGATATCGGTCCCGGCCGCCATCTCCGCCTATCTCGGGGTGACCGAGCCGGCCATGTACGGCATCAACCTCAAGTACAAGTTCCCCATGCTGTGCGCCATGGTGGGCTCAAGCTGTGCGGCTCTCATCTGCGGCTTCGCCGGTGTGATGGCCAACGGCATCGGGGTGGGCGGCCTGCCGGGCATCCTCTCCATCCAGCCGCAATACTGGGGCATCTACGCCATCGCCATGCTGGTGGCCATCGTGGTCCCCGCCCTGCTGACGCTGCTGGTCTACAAGCGCCAGCAGGCTGCCGGCAAGCTGGATCTGGCCACGGCCTGATCCACACAACCTCGGCGGAGCCCTGGCTCCGCCCTTTATCGTTGCCCTGTTCCAACTAATCCGGTTTCAACCAATGAGCGAACCAACCATGACACAGACACCCTGGTGGCAAAGCGCCGTGATTTACCAGATCTACCCCAAAAGCTTTCAGGATTCCGGCGCCCGTGGCACCGGTGATCTCAAGGGGATCATGGCCCGCCTCGACTACCTCAAGACCCTCGGCGTCGATGCCCTCTGGCTGACCCCGGTCTATGTCTCCCCCCAGGTGGACAACGGCTACGACATCGCCGACTACCTGAATATTGATCCGGCCTACGGCACCATGAGCGATTTCGAAGCGCTCCTGGCCGCCGCCCATGCGCGCGGCATCCGCATCGTGATGGACATAGTGGTGAATCACACCTCCACCGAGCACGCCTGGTTCAAGTCGGCGCTGGGGGACAAGAACAGCCCCTATCGCGACTACTACATCTGGAAAGATCCGGTGGACGGCGGCGTGCCCAACAACTGGCAATCCAAGTTTGGCGGCAGCGCCTGGGAGCTGGACCCGGCCACCGGCCAGTACTACCTGCACCTCTTTGCCCGCGAGCAGGCGGATCTCAACTGGGAGAACCCGGCCGTGCGCGCCGAGGTGAAGAAGATCATCCATTTCTGGGCGAAGAAAGGGGTCGACGGTTTCCGCCTCGACGTCATCAACCTCATCTCCAAGGATCAGGCATTCCCTGACGACGAGGTGGGGGATGGCCGCCGCTTCTACACCGACGGGCCGCGCATCCACGAATTTTTGCAGGATGTGAGCCGCGACGTCTTCGCCCCCGTGGGGGCCATGACGGTGGGCGAGATGTCTTCCACCAGCCTGGAACACTGCCAGCGCTATGGCGCGCTGGATGGTTCCGAGCTCTCCATGGTGTTCAACTTCCATCACCTCAAGGTGGATTACCCGGGCGGCGACAAGTGGACCAAGGCGCCGTTCGATTTCCTCGAACTCAAGCGCATCTTCAACCACTGGCAGAGCGGTATGCATGGCAAGGGGTGGTCGGCGCTCTTCTGGTGCAACCACGATCAGCCGCGCATCGTCTCCCGTTTCGGTGACGAGGGCGAACAGCGGGTAGTGGCCGCCAAGATGCTGGCCAGCACGCTGCACGGCCTGCAAGGCACCCCCTACATCTATCAGGGGGAGGAGATCGGCATGACCAACCCCGGCTATCAGCGCCTCGATGACTATCAGGATGTGGAGAGCCGCAACATCTTCGCCATCAAGCAGGCGGAAGGGATGAGCGAGGCCGAGATCCTCGCCATTCTCGGCGCCAAGTCCCGGGACAACTCGCGCACCCCGATGCAGTGGAGCGCCGCCTCCAACGCCGGTTTCACCAGCGGGACGCCCTGGCTCAAGCCCGCCGCCAACTATTCCGAGATCAATGCCGAGGCGGCGCTCGCCGACCAGCACTCGGTGTTCTGGCACTATCGGGATCTCATCGCCCTTCGCAAGGCGTACCCCATCTTCACTCAGGGGGATTATCAGGAGCTGCTGACCGGGCACCCGCAGATCTGGGCCTATGTCCGCCGCGCCAACGGTCAGACCCTGCTGGTGGTGAGCAACTTCTATGGCAAGCCGGCGGCCTTCGAGCTGCCGGCCGAGCTGGCCGGTGGCAAGGGGCAACTGCTGCTTGGCAACTACCCGGATAGCCCGGCCCGCCCGCAATCCTGCAAGCTGCGCCCTTACGAATCCCTGATCTGGCTGATGGAGCAATGATGACTGACGCAACAACAGTGCAGCGGCCCGCCGTGCGTGGCCCCGAGTGGCAGAAGATGGTGGCGGGAGCGCCCTATGATGCAGGGGACCCCGAACTGCGGGCTGCGCGGGAGCAGTGCCGCGCCCTGCTGGGAGAACTGAACCGGGAGCGAACCGATGCCCCTGGCTGGGATGAGCGCCTCACCCGCCTGCTGGGTGGCCGCGCAGAACGCTGTTTCATCACGCCCCCCTTCTTCTGCGACTATGGCACCAACATCTTTGTCGGCGAGAATTTCTACGCCAATTTCAACTGCACCATCCTGGATGTGTGCGAGGTACACATAGGCGACAACGTGCTGCTGGCCCCCGGAGTGCAGATCTACACCGCTACCCACCCGGTGGCGGTAGCGCCTCGCATCAAGGGGGTGGAGTTCGGCAAGCCGGTACGCATCGGCAACAACGTCTGGATTGGGGGCAGCGTCGTCATCTGCCCGGGCGTCACCATAGGGGACAACAGCGTCATCGGGGCGGGGTCCGTTGTCACCAGAGACATTCCGGCAGGCGTGGTGGCGGTCGGCAATCCCTGCCGGGTCTTGCGCCCCATGACGGCAGAGGAGCTGGCGCCCGGGGCACCTGGCTGACACAGAAGGGGCAGGCCGTACCTGCCCCTGTTCGTTTCCCTGACGGCGCTCCCGCAATGCCGCCAAGGCTTCGGCGCAGCCCCCTCTTTACCCGGGCAGCAAGGCGCCGCAACGCTTGTGCTGTCCCATGACCACCAGAGTCTTGAAACTGCGCACCTGATCCCTGGCATGGAGCACCCGACGGGTGAACTGCTCGTAACTTTGCATGTCCCTGGCGGCCACTTGCAGCACGAAGTCCTGCTCCCCCGTCACATACCAGAGATCCATCACCTCGGGTTCCCGCTGCAGGCTGGCGATCATCTCATCGACGATGCGGCCATGATCCCGTTCCAGGGTCACCAGCACCAGCATGGTGATGGGCCAGCCCATGGTGGACGGTGCCACCAGCGCCACTTCCCGCTCGATGAGACCGGACTCCCGCAAGGCGCGGACGCGGCGGTAGCAGGCTGGGGCGGAAAGACCGACCCTGTGGGCCAGCTCCGGCGTGGGCAGACGGGCATCCTGTTGCAGCTCGGCAAGGATGAGCAGATCAAATTTGTCGGTCATGGGGTTCATTAGATAAAAATTATCGCACAAGGCCAGTATTAGACCGGTTTTACCCAAGTATCCAGATATATTTTATTGCTCATCGTCCTGCCCGGTATGAACACCATGCAACCCAATCCCAATGCCCTCTCCTCTCTTCTGGCCGTCCTGCTCGCCATGCTGTCGATCACCCTCGGCGCCTCCCTGGCCAAATCCCTGTTTCCCTTGCTGGGTGCCGCAGGTACGACCCTGTTCCGGCTGGGGTGCGCCGCCCTCCTCCTCTCCCTGGTGTTTCGCATCTGGCGTGCCCCCCTCGACCGACGCACCCTGCTGGGCGCCATCCCCTACGGCCTGTCGCTTGGGGCCATGAACCTGCTCTTCTATCTCGCCATCGCACGCATTCCCCTCGGCGTAGCCCTGGCCATCGAGTTCATCGGCCCCCTGACGGTGGCCCTGATCTCCTCACGCCACCGGGCAGACTTCATCTGGCTGATACTGGCCATCGCCGGGCTGCTGCTGCTCTTGCCCCTGCGGGCAACACAGCAGGCCATCGATCCCCTGGGGGCCGCACTGGCTCTCGGGGCTGGCCTTTTCTGGGGGCTCTATATGCTCACCGGAAAGCGGGCAGGAGCCTTGCTGGGCGCACAGGCTCCGGCGCTGGGCATGTGGGTGGGCACCCTGCTGGTATTGCCCTTCGGGCTGGAGGGTGCGATCGAGGCGTCATTCACCGTCCCCGTGATCCTCACCATCATCGGGGTGGGGCTGCTCTCGAGCGCCATCCCCTACTCTCTCGAGATGTTTGCCCTGCGCCGCCTTCCCCTCAAGAGCTACGGCATTCTCACCAGCGGTGAACCGGCCATGGGGGCCTTGATGGGACTGGTATGGCTGGGTGAGCAGTTGCCCCCGTCCCAGTGGCTCGGGATAGCCGCCATCATCGCCTCCTCCATGGGCACCACCTGGCAGGCGGGTCGTCGACAAGCGGGCTCCGCCTGAACCAAAAAAATCGGGGCCGGCGATGACCGGCCCCGGGGATGGCACGAGCGCGTCAGGACGAATAGTCGTAACAGCGTTTGAGCTCGCCGAAGTCATAGAAGAAGCTGCCCACCGCAATGGGGGCACAAGCTGCCTTGAAGGCGAGCTCCTTCTCGTTGTAAAGCATCTTCACCAGCACCCGGCCGGCCTCGTTGCGGTAGACATCCCACTGGATATTGGCCGCATAGGGAGAGACCCAGCCGCCACGCCATTCGTTGTTTTCCTGGCTCATCAGCACGCCAGGCTGGGCGCTCTGACGACTCCCTTCCAGCTTCATCAGGGCCGCCAGCGGGATCAGGGTCTCCGCATGGGCGAAGCGCAGCTTGGCGACATGCTCGCCCGCCTCTTCCACCACCTGGGTCTGTACCTCGTTGAAGAGGCCGTCAAGCAGGGGCTGGGCCACGGCGTAGGTGGCGCTCTGGCTGGCAAGACTCGGCCCCTTTTCGTAGAAGTCCTCGGCATCGGAGAGGTAGGAGAACCAGGCAGACTCCTCTGGCGTGATGAACTGCTCGAGATCCCAGGACCCGCCTTGTGCCTGCGCCTCCCGGATCATCCCCGGGCCGATGATGAAGAGGTTGTAGAGCATGAGGGCGGCGTCCACCTCGTCGCGCACATGGGTCTTGCCGCCGTCTTCCGGATTCACCGCCACATAATCCACCCCGGCGGCCAGCTCGTCGACGAAGGCCTTGCTATAGAGACGCTCGAGCATCTCGCGGGCCATCACCCGGGTCCTGGGCAGGGCCTTGAGCGCATCGAGGGCCTCGGTCAGCTCGGGAGCGGGAGCCACCCCGTTGTCTTCGTCCCCGACAAAGGCCTGATAGGCCTGGAAGGTGGGCAGATACCGGGTGTACTCCCCCTGCGGCTCGGTCTTGTGGAAGTAGAGCTCGAACTTGTTGCGCAGCCCCTTGTCGATCTCGAAAGGGTTCTCCTGGCTGACGTAACAGTCGGGGCTGTCCGTCACCAGAGAGACCCTTTTGGCCAGGCTCTGCATGAAGAAGTAGGCGCTTTCGTTGGCGCGATCCTTGCCCGATGTCTCGACCTTGAGGCAGAGGGGAGTCGATTCAGTGGTCAGCAGGGTGGGCAGCCGTTCGGCGAGCCGGGTCGCCAGGTTGGCGTGCTCCTCCTTGCCGAGCGCACTCAGCAGGCCATAGCCGAGGGTCTGGTTGGCGGCCGTGACGGCGTCCACCTTGGCGCCGAGCCGTTGGCCCAGCTCGGTCAAGGCCCCCTGTCTCGCGGCCTCCTCCCACACCAGCTTGGTCAGCACATCGTATTTGGGGCTGGACAGCGAGCGGGAGCCATGGCGTGCCACCAGTTCAGTGAAGACGGGACTAAAGCCTTCAGGGGCCACCTCATAGCTGTTCATTGCCTGACGGGCGGCATAGACCGCCTTGGTGCTGTATTGATAGTCGCCGACGGCAGGCGAGGAGGAGTCGTTGCCCGAATGGCAGCCGCTCAGCAGGGTGGCCGCCACGCAGGCGGCAAGGGAAGAGACGCGAAACATAGTCATCCTTGAACCAGTGTGAAAATGAAGCCGCACAGTACGCACCGGATGTGACAATCCGGTGTCAGGTCTGGGACATGCACCTCTCTCCTGAAGGGTGACTCCCCTCCAACCGGCCTGCTTCCTCCCCACAAAACATCATTCATATTTTTTGAACGTGTAGACCAGTTTATCTCGCTAACAATGACCGGGTGAGGCGCTTAATATTCACACATCGCTTAGGCAGGAGCGCCAAGCCGCAAAACAACTGGTCGTTCATGGCAGTCCCCCATACATATGGGCGACAAACATCCGTGACAAAACAACACACCATTTGAATGACCTCTTGCAAGGATGCATTGATGCAGGCCTGTCAGGCCTTGCCAATGACATAAAAACCAAGAGAGTGAATGAACATGAAAAACGTGATCAAGATGCTGGCCGTTGCAGGCCTGATGAGTGCCGGTGTTGCCCAGGCTTCCGTCCCCGCCGACTTCAATGCCACCCCGGGTGTGCTGTTCGTGAACTGGCATGCTGGCGCCGCCATGGCCGGCAAGGCCAACCCCATGCTGGAGGTGCGCGATGAATCCGGTGATCTGGTGGCCTCCGTCCACGCCAACCTGATGGGTACACAACAGGTACAGATCCCGAGCCGCGCCCAGGGCAACCTGACCGTCAGCCTCGGCGATCAGAGCAGCGATTACCGCATCCCGTTCGGCATCGGCAGCGGCAATCCCCGCTGATCAACGCAGACGACGTCCCTCCCGGGTCTGGCAAAGACACGCCGACCAGGCGAGAGATCAACGACAAGGGCGCCATCAAGGCGCCCTTGTCGTCGTTGCCGTCGGCACGCACGGCTACTGGGTGAAGACGGGACCGAAGCCGGATCCCCACAGGATGGCCGTGGCAGCCAGCACGCAGACCAGCAGCACCAGGCCGACCGTCACCACTGAGCTGGCGTAGATGAATCCCTGCTCCTTGGTGATGTGCATCAGGATGGGCACGCCGATATAGAGCAGGTAGACGGAATAGGTCAGCCCGACCAAACCGATGAGCATCACGAACCAGAGATGCGGGAAGAAAGCGGAGAAGCCCACCATGAAGAGCGGCGTGGAGGTGTAGGCCGCCAGCTCCAGCGAGGTCGTGTAGCTGGGATCCGAGCCGAAGGTATGCCCCATCCAGTGCACCAGATAGGAGAGTGCCAGCACGCCGATGATAAGGGTCACGTACATGGCGACCGACAGCTTGAATGCGCTGTTGGCGGTCAGGGTGATGGGATCGCCGACCCCGATGCTCCAGCCGATGTGAACGGCGGAATAGTAGGCGCAGATGGGAGGGATAAGGGCCACGAGCAGGATGTGGGTCAGACTGTTTCTGAAGCTGTCGTGCCGCTCGTCTATGGTATGCCATTCGGTGTGGGGATGGGCATACAATCCCCATAAGTGATTCAATATCATAGCGTTATTCCTTCTCTACATCGGTGGTTAGCGGATCGATACCGGGCTTTCTCCTCTGATTGCGTCTTGTCCGGGCGCTGGTGGCGCCATCGCTTGTCATGGCATGCGATGACTTTAAATAAAGTCGCTCCACCGCCGCTGCGTCAAGCAAGGTCGCCGGGACAGCCGGGAGGGATGGGAAGACAGCAGGAGGGCACGGAGGCGGGCACTGATGGCACCCGCCGTCGGCGCTCCCGTCAATACTGCTTGGTTTTAGAGGCAAAACCCGCGAGGAAGAGACCGGTCAGGAACATGCCGCAGAAGGCTTCGATGGCCGACAGCAGTTGCAGCGGCGAGGAGGTCTGGGAGATGTCCCCATAACCCAGGGTCACGAAGGTGACGATGCTGAAATAGAGGGAGCGCCCCAGATGGCCGTGGGTTGCAGACTCCGGCGCCAGGAAATAGGTCAGGGTCGCCAGCAGGATCACCCCCATCGACATCAGCAGGCTTCTGATGGGACGCTCCCCAAACCCCCAGGTGATGAAGCTAATGAACTTGCCCGCGCACTTGAGATAGCACAACAGGGAGAGCCAGCACTTCGTCATCGGACCGCTTCGCAACCAGCGCTCCCGGAACAGCTCCCGCGGGCTCGCCAGGGACTTCATCTCGTGCAGCTTCTCCTTGTAGTAACACTCGCCGGCATCGACGGTGTCACCCACGCTGGAGAAGAGGCGCTTGGCATTGCGATAGAGTTTGCTCGCCTCATTGTGGTCGATCCGCCCATTGTCGTTGTAGACCACCTCCACCTTGTCCAGGTTGGTGTGCTCCATGGTGGCATCGAAGTTCTTGGCACTGACGCTGAAGTTTTTCAGCACCGCCCGGGAGGAGTGGAAGCGGATCTCCTCGCACTCTATGGTGAAGTCCTGAAAGACCCCGTCCTCCAGCGCCAGCTCCCGCTTTTTGGCCCAGGCCCTGTGGTCCCACAGCAGGGAGTCGAACAGATCGAGCCCGATCACCCCGCCATTGACCCTGACCCCCTTGGCCGAGCAGTGCCACAGATAAACCTTGGAGTTGTTGACGGCCCCATCGAGAGAGAGCTCGTCGAGACAGGTAAAATCGAGCAACCGGCCGGAGATGATGGGGCTTTTGAGGGCAACACCGCCGATGTTGAGCAGACGATGCTTGCCCAGCACCTGGGCCTCCCCCTTGTTGTTCTCCGAGACCGAGAGCAGGCTTTGCACCCGTTTCACCTCGTCATTGCCATGTTTTCCCGCCAGCCACATGCTGTAAGGCTCGAAACGGGTCTCCGAGCGGATGAGGCCGCTCTTGCGCAGGGATTCCAGTGCACTCGAGGCGCTCTCATACAGGCGGACCTTGTCGTCGCTCATGTAGACACAAAGGCTCAGCACGCAGCGGGAGCTGATGAAGCGGGCGATGCCGATCTGGAAGATCACGCTTTTTTCTATCTTCTGCTCCGCCATCCAGTCGTCGAAATGGGGCAGCGACGCCACCAGCAGCGCCCAGATACGGGGATAATCGTTCTCACGCCGCCACTCGTTGAATTGCTCGGGGGAAAGCTGCCAAAGCTCTGTTGCATTCATGCATGACCTCACTCAAGAAACCGATCCCGTTTTGCCGGGCCGGGGTGACGGCAAGCGTCGATCACGACAGGGTGATCCGGCGGGCACAGCATAGGGACTCACCACGCCATCATACTCGGCAGACGGGCCAAGTCACTGGGAGGAAAGATTCAAGAGGGGCGCTGCGACAGCTTTGTCACCGGACAGGACGCTTTTCGAACAGCGGGAAGCGGAACATCGAAAAACGGGAAAAGAAAAAGCCCAGCATTGCTGCTGGGCTTTTAGATTGGCTCCTCCTGCTGGGCTCGAACCAGCGACCTGCGGATTAACAGTCCGTCGCTCTACCGACTGAGCTAAGGAGGAATTATTCGTGGTGCCCAGAGACGGAATCGAACCGCCGACACGGGGATTTTCAATCCCCTGCTCTACCGACTGAGCTATCTGGGCAAATGGTGCCGGCTACCGGAATCGAACTGGTGACCTACTGATTACAAGTCAGTTGCTCTACCTACTGAGCTAAGCCGGCACACTTCAAACCATTGTGCATGAACACGTTTTTATTTCATGGCACCAAAATATGGTGCCCAGAGACGGAATCGAACCGCCGACACGGGGATTTTCAATCCCCTGCTCTACCGACTGAGCTATCTGGGCGTGGGCGCTATTAAACGGATTTTAGGGCAGGTGGTCAACGGGAAATTTCACTTTTCGTCTCGTTCGTCTCTTTTTTGCGCAGCATCATCCATTTTCATCACTTCTGCTGGTGGGACCGCTCCCCGGCGCCCCCAGAGGCGGGACTCCTCCCCCTTGAGCAGGCGGGTAATGTTCTCGTGATGACGGATCAGGATGAGACAGGAGAGCAGGGAGACCGGCAACGTGTATTCCGGTTTGAGCAGATAGGTAAAGAGCGGAGTCAGCAACACGGTCACGATGGACGCCAGTGACGAATAGCCGCTCACCAGCAGCACCAGCAACCAGGTGGTGATGACGGCGCCCCCCATGGCAAAGCCGATGGGCAGCATGGTACCGAGGGCGGTGGCGACGCCCTTGCCGCCACGGAAGTGGAAGAAGAGGGGGTACATGTGGCCCAGACAGGCGGCCACCCCGATAAAGCCGAGGTAGACGGGCTTGATCTGCAGATACCAGGCGAGGTAGACGGGGGCCATCCCCTTTAGCACGTCGAGAAGCAGTACGATCAGCGCCGCCATCCGGCCGCCGAGGCGCAACACATTGGTCGCCCCCGGGTTGTGGGAACCATGGTCACGGGGATCCGGCAGACCCGTGATGCGGGAAACCAGCACGGCACTGGACAGCGAGCCGCCCAGATAGGCCAGAATAATCATCAAAATCGTCAGGGCCGTCATCTTGGTCGTTTTTACCACGATATGAATGGGGTATGATGCGGGCCACATTCCCAGGCCCGGGCTTGCCCGAAAGCGTGTCGCCCAAACCGGCCGCCAGCGGCAATCTGCTTGCCGGGCCTGCATCCCTGCGCTGTTTTCACAGCCCATCAAGAGTAAAGAAGAAGTACTGTCATGGACAAGGTGTTTATTCGCGGACTCGAGGTTTTGACCACCATAGGGGTATATGAGTGGGAGAAGGGCATTCGCCAGAAGCTCTGTTTCGACCTCGAGATGGGGTTTGACAATCGCCCAGCCGCCGCAACCGACGATATCAATCTGGCGCTGGATTACGCCACCCTCTCTCGCAAGATCTGTGATCACGCCCAGGGCAAGATAGTGGAGCTGGTCGAGACCATGGCCGAGCAGGTCGCCGCCCTGGTGCTGGAAGACGAGCGGGTACAGTGGGTCAAGGTAACCCTGACCAAACCGGGTGCCGTGCCCAATGCGGCAGGCGTCGGGGTCGAGATCCTGCGCCATCGCACGCCGGCTGCGAGCGCCAATTGATGACCCGCATCTATATCAGTCTGGGCTCCAACATCGATCGGGAACGCCATATCCGCGCCGGCCTCGATGCCCTGCACGCCGAATTCGGCGAGTTGCAGGTCTCCAGGGTATTCGAAAGCGAGGCGGTGGGCTTCAACGGCCGCCCCTTCTACAACCTGGTGGTGGGTGCCGATACCGAGCTGCCCCTGGCGACCCTGTGCCAGCGCCTGCGCGCCATGGAGTTCGCTCACGGCCGCGAGCCGGATGCCAAGAAGTTCGCCCCGCGCACCCTGGATCTCGATCTGCTGCTCTACGGCGAGCTGGTCTGCGAGACGCCGCTGGTGCTGCCCCGCGGCGAGATCCTCACCAACGCCTTCGTGCTCTGGCCGCTGGCGGAGCTGGCTCCCACATTCCGCCACCCCATCGATGGTCGCACCATTGGTGAGCTGTGGGCAGGTTACGACAAAGCCTCCCAGCGCCTTGACCCCATTCCCTTCCACTGGAAAGCGGGCGAATTGCAGCATCACTGAACAACAAGGGCACCCTCGGGTGCCCTTGTTGATGACTTCGCTGATGATGGATAAGAAACGGTGATTGGGCCTGCGCCGGTGCAAGTGGCAGGATGACCGCCATCACAGGAGAACCCCATGCCACTCGATGCCATTCATGACTTCAACCGTCAGTTGCTCACCGACCTGCCCCACCAGCACTTCGAGCACGAACCCATCCTCGATTACGCCACCGACGAGCGGGTCAAGGCTCGCCTCGGCTGGCAGGCCGAGTTCAGCAAGACCCTTTTCCTCAAATTCAAGGATGGTCGCTTCGCCCTGCTGCTGACCCACAGGGACGGCCGGCTCGACAGCAAGGCGGTCAAGGCGGCGCTCGGTGCCAAACCCTCCATCTGCACCGCCGACGAGATGCAGACCGAGATTGGCTGCCTGCCGGGAGCCGTCTGCCCCTTCCTGCCCCGCGCCGACATCCCACTGCTGGTGGATCCCGTGCTCATGAATCACCATGCCTTTACCTGGACGCCGGGCCACCCCGAGCAGACTTTCCTGCTGGAGACCACCCACCTGGCCGGACTGCTGGCCCGATTGCCCTGCGACGTGAGCTACCTGCCCGCCCCCTGAGCCTGGGACTCAGCGCTTTTCCCGCGCCAGCTGGGCGAAGATCAGCGCCGCCAGCATGGACATCAGGCCGATGCACAGATAGGTGAGGTGGAACCCCTCCAGCCAGCGGCCACTCTCCTCGGGCTGGCCGATAGAGAAGAGCCCCAGCAGGCTGGCGGCGATGGCCACCCCCAGGCTCATGGAGAGCTGCATCACCACCGACAGCAGACCGTTGCCGCTGCTGGCGTGCTCGCTGCTGAGATCCTGCAGGGTCAGGGTGTTCATGGCGGAAAATTGCAGGGAGTTGATGGCACCAAAGACCGCCAGCCACACCAGCAGTACGCCGTGGGGCACCTGGTTGTCGATGAAATAGAAGCTCGCGATCATGGCCCCGAGCGCCAGGGTGTTGCCGATGAGGATGCGGCGATAACCGATGCGCGGAATAAGCTTGTTCACCAGCGTCTTGGTCAGCATGGCGCCGATCACCGTGGGGATCATGGTCATCCCCGCCTTGCTCGGGGAGAAGCCGAGCCCCAGTTGCAGGAAGAGCGGGGTGAGAAACGGCATGGCGCCGCTGCCGAGGCGGGCAAACAGATTGCCCCAGATACCGATGGCGAAGGTGGACGTCTTGAACAGCGCCAGACTAAACAGGGGCTGCTCCGCCGTGGCGGCATAGAGCCAGTAGCTCGCCATGGCGGCCAGACCGAACAATACCGCAAACAGGGCCCAACCGGTTGAGATGCTGTGCTCCCCCAGGCCTTGCAGACCGACGGATACCAGCACCATGCCGACACTGAACAGCACAAACCCCTGCCAGTCAAACCTGGCGGTGTGCTGACGAAGGTCGGGCATGAAGTGCCAGCTCGCCACGAAGCCGAGCAAGCCCACCGGCAGGTTGATGAGGAAGACCCAGTGCCAGCTCGCCACCTCCACCAGCCAGCCCCCCAGGGCCGGGCCGATGAGGGGGCCGAGCAGACCGGGGATGGTGACGAACGACATCACCCTCAGCAGCTCATGCTTGCTGTAGACCCGCAGCACCGCCAGACGCCCGATAGGCATCAGCAAGGCCCCCCCGACCCCTTGCAACACCCGGGCGATCACCAGCATGGGCAGGGTGTTGGCGATGGCACAGGCCAGGGAACCCAGGGTAAACAGCAGGATGGCGACCAGATAGACCCGGCGGGTGCCGAATCTGTCCGCCAGCCAGCCGGAGGCGGGAATGAGCAGGGCCACCGTCAGCATGTAGGCGATGATGACGGACTGCATCTGCAGCGGACTCTCGCCCAGGGCCTCGGCCATGCTGGGCAGGGCGGTGTTGAGGATGGTGCCATCCAGGGTCTGCATGAAAAAACCGACCGCCGTCAGCCAGGGCAGCCATTTGCGCTGGGCGGGCGTCACCATCGGGGAGCTGTCAGGCATGATTCTGTCTCTCCTCATCACATAAGAAAAGACCCGCACGAGCGCGGGTCATATCAGCATATCAGGCATCCGGCTGGCCGAGCATGGCCTTGAGGTGCTCTTCCAGGCTGGGGTCGGGGGCCTTGAGGGTCGAGAGGAACAACTGCTCTATGCCTACCCTGTCCTGGCTCTTCACGATGAACACCAGCCGGGACTGGGCCTTGCCTTCGGGCCACTCCCCCAGCGCCTGCAACGGATAGAGCTGGCCGTGCACACCGTGGATCACCACTGGCTGGCTCTCCCCTTCCAGTTGCAATATCCCCTTGAGCCGCAGCAGGGCATCACCGTATTGCGCCTGCACCGCATCGATGGCGGCCAGCAGGCGGGAGGGCTTGAGCGGCTCGCCGATGCGCAGGGAGAAACTTTCGATATTGCCGTGCTCGAAGCGGGTGGGCGCGGCCGTCCCCACCTTGGCGGCAAACGGCGTCATCTTCGGCTGCATGGGCGAAGCCAGCCCCTGCTTCGGGGATTCGGTACGCAGCCAGGCCAGCAACTGGCGCACGTCGCGCCCCGCCTCCTCGTTGTAGGCGCCGAGCTTCTCCAGCACCGCGGGTGAGAGCACCCCATTGCTGACCCGCTGGATGGGGGCTGCCGGATTGAGGGCCGCCAGTTGGGCTTCCACCCGCGCAAGGGTCTCTTCATCCACCAGATCGCCCTTGCTCACCACCAGCAGATCCGCCAGCGCCACCTGTTTGACCGCCTCATATTGAGCGGCCAGCTGCTGCTCGATATGGCCGGCATCCACCACGGTGACGGTGCCATCGAAGCGGTAGCGCTGGGCGATAAAGCCCTCTTCCCTCAACGTGAACAGCACAGGGGCCGGATCGGCCAGACCCGTGGTCTCGATGATCAGCCGTTTGAAGGGTTTGATTTTGCGCTGGATGGCCTTCATGAAGAGCCCCTGCAGCGCCTCCACCAGGGAGCCCTGCACCGAGCAGCAGATGCAGCCGGAATCGAGCAGCACCACCTGCTCGTCCACCTGCTGTACCAGATGGTGATCCAGCCCCACGGAGCCGAACTCGTTGATGAGCACGGCGCACTCCCCGAGCTCGGGCTGCTTGACCCAGTGGTTGAGCAAGGTGGTCTTGCCGCTGCCGAGAAAGCCGGTCAGCAGGGTCACGGGGATGCGGGTGTCTTGCATGTCTGTCATCGGGATGCCCCCCCTCTGATCGGCAGGAGGATGAGTAAGCGAGTGTCTTGCATATCGGTCATGTCAGATCCTTACCGGTTGGCGAACAGGTCGCCGAGCCAGCGGTTTTCGAAACGGCCATGGGGGTCAAGCTCCCGCTTCAGGGCCAGGAAGTCGTGCCAGCGCGGCAACAGGGCCGGGAAGTCGTAGAGGTCCATCGCCAGGTGCTTGCCGAAATGGGGAATGCCGCCGAGGGGCACCAGCAGTTGCTGCAACTCGCGCATCTGCTCCATGGAGCCCCCGACAAAGGTCCCGTCCGCCGCCAGATAGACCAGAAAACCTATCCAGCACACCGACTTGCCATGGGCGGCACTGAGCCAGGCCACGGATGGACCGGTGCAGCGCAGGATGAAGGGGTAGTGCAGCACGCCGGGGTTCGCCTCCTGCCATGCCTGCAGGATTTCAAGGGCCTCCCCCATGCGTTCGAGGGGCACGGCCACCTCGCAGTTGATCTGGGGAGCAGGAATTCCCTTGCAGAGGATCTGGTAGACGTTGCCCACCAGATCCGAGGCGTCCTTGAAGCGGCGTACCGTCTCGAAGTGCTCGCCTGCCCTGGCCTCGTCCTTGGTGTCTCTGGCCATCTTCTGCAGGGTCGCGTCTATGGTGGCATTGAGCGCCAGGTTCATGCGCTCATCCATGTCTCCCTCCAGCACCAGCGGCTCGCTGCCCCCAGCGCGGTAGCGGGCCACCTCGTCATCGGAGGCGGGATCCACCAGCCAGATGTGGCTCTCGCCGGTCCAGGCGAACCACCAGCTCTTCACGAAGACGTGCTCCCGGTTGAGGCGCTCGTTGTGTTCCAGCAGGAAGGGGTAGTCGGTGGTGAACTTGGTGCAGCGCATGATGCGGTTGGGCACGGTGTTGAGGGTCACATCCAGCAGGATACCGAGCATCCCCATGCCCATCACGAAGGCGCCGAAGCGCGGATCGGTGCGCTCCACACGGATGATGTCGCCGCTCGCCAGCATCACGGTCAGGGCAGCCACCGCATCGCACAGGGCGGACTGGTGCAGTCCCTGCCCATGGGTGCCGGTGCTGAGCGCACCGCCCAGGGTCTGGATGCCGATGACGCCGGGGGATGCCGGCAGCATGCGATCCATGGCGATGAGGTCGGCATAGACGGTATCAAGCGGCGTCCCCGCCAGGTAGGTCACCGTATCGGCAGTCTTGTCCAGCTGGCCGCGCAGGTGGTGCAGGTCCACCAGCAGCGCCTGGCTGCCTTCCGCGTAGACGCTGTGGATGGGTTCGAAAGAGAGGCCGGAGCCGATGAGCCGCAGCTTGCGCTCGGGGTATTCCCGCAGCAGTTGCTGCAGCTCGTCACGGGTCGTCGGGCGCCACACCTGATCAAGGGCGCCGAGGGGGTTGGTTCTGGACCAGTTGAACAGCACCTCCCGATTGCCAATCGCCTTGATGCTGTGAAATGCCTGGAACCTGACCGTCATACCGCGCCTCATCTGACTTCAAAATGAGCGCCAATTCTACCGAAAAGTGGCTGCCAAGGCATGAAAAACAAGACCCTACAGTCGGGGGTGGATAGGGGGAGCGCCCCTCCCCGCCTCAGCGCGTTTGCTGGGTCAATGCCAGCAACATGCCGAATCCCACCAGCAGGCCCCCGAACACCCGATCGATCCAGTGGCGTACCGCCAGCAGTCGGTCCCGCACCGCAGGGGTGGAGAAGAAGAGCGCCACCGCACCAAACCAGAGGGCGTGCGCCAGCGCGATGAAGGCGCCATAGCCGATCTGGACCGCCAGCGGCGTCTGCGGCTGCACCACCTGCATGAAGAGGCTGACGATGAAGATGGTGGTCTTGGGATTGAGCACATTGGTCAAAAATCCGGTGCGCAGCGCCCCCAGGCTGGAGAGGGCAGGCTGACAGATGCGCTCTTCATCGGCAGCCGGTTTGGCCCGCAGCATCTTGATGCCGAGGAAGATGAGATAGGCGGCCCCCGCCAGCTTGATGAGGTTGAACAGCCAGAGGGATTGCTGGATCAGCAGGCCCACCCCCAGCAGGGTGTAGGCCACGTGCACGCAGACCCCGGCCGCGATGCCGATCGCCGTCAGCACGCCGGTGCGGCGCGAGAGCAGCAGGCTGTTGCGCGACACCATGGCAAAGTCGGGCCCGGGGCTGATGACGGCAAAGAGGGTAATGGCCACTACGGCTAACAGTTCGGTCATGAAAAGAGTCCTGATTAGAGAGGATATCGGCTATTTTATTTGCCAATAACACCAATAACGAACGATGATTTCTGACATGAATGGTGAAAAAAACTCACAAAAAGCCCTCTCGCTTCCCTCCCTTACCGCCCTGCGCTGTTTCGAGGTGGCTGCCCGCACCGAGCATTTCGGCCGCGCCGCCGATGAACTGCATCTCACCCATGGCGCCATCAGCCGGGCGGTACGACTGCTCGAGGAGGATCTAGGGGTCATGCTGTTCGAGCGGCGCCAGCGCCGGGTCTTTCTGACCGACGCGGGTGAACGGTTCTATCAGGCGGTCAGAGAGGGGTTGGGCAGCATCCGCCAGACGGCGCAGGCCCTGCGCCAGCAGAGCCGTCCCCAGTCGCTGGTGCTCTCCTGCGAACCCACCCTCCTTATGCGCTGGCTGATCCCGCGCTGGCCCGCCTTCCAGGCTCTGCACCCGGAGCTGGACGTACACCTGATGGCGGGCGGTGGCGCCCTCAGCTTTGGCAGCGGCATCGATCTCGCCATCCGGCGCAACGACTTTCACTGGCCTGCCGAGCTCTACAACCAGTTGCTGTTCGAAGAGCGGACCGGCCCTGTCTGCCCGCCGGGCAAGGTGGCGCACTTCTTTGAATCCAGGGGGGATGTGCAGGCCCTCAGGCCAACGGCCCCCCGTCTGCACACCAAGACCCGTCCGGGCGCCTGGTTGGAGTGGCAGCAGCACGCAGGCATGCCCGCCAACGAGGAGGTGCCGGGTCAGACCTTCGAGCACTTCTATTTCAGCCTGCAGGCGGCAGTCGCCGGGCTGGGAGTCGCCATCGGCCCCTACCGCCAGGTGTGCGACGATATCGAGGCCGGTCTGCTGGTGGCACCGCTCGGCTTCGTCCCCGACGGCACCGGCTATCACCTGCTCGCCCCCGCCCCTCCCG
This sequence comes from Aeromonas sp. R2-1, assembly GCF_040908425.1. Lineage (NCBI taxonomy): Bacteria > Pseudomonadati > Pseudomonadota > Gammaproteobacteria > Aeromonadales > Aeromonadaceae > Aeromonas > Aeromonas sp. R2-1. The sequence goes on along the minus strand of NZ_JBFODR010000055.1, from coordinate 8,962 downwards.
AACCCGGCAGCCCCCACGACATCCTGGTGAACTGGCTGCACAGCCTGGTGGGCGCGGCCTAGCCCTGGGCGGTGCGCCCGGCGGCGACCTGTATCTCTCCCGCCGTCAGCTCCCGGCAGAACTGGCGTATCGGCATGGGGCGGGCAAACAGGTATCCCTGCAGATACTGGACCCCCTTGCCTCTCAGATAGGCGGCCTGCTGCTCCGTCTCCACCCCTTCGGCCACCAGGGACAACCCCAGCCGTCCCCCAAGGTCGATGACGTTGTCCACGATGTGCTCGGAGAGGGACTCCGTCCCGATACGGCCGATGAAGGAGCGGTCGATCTTGAGATAGTCCACGTGGAATTGCTGCAGATAGATGAGGCTGGAGTGGCCGGTGCCAAAGTCATCGATGGCGAGCTGCACCCCCATCTCGTCGAGCTGGCGAAACAGGGAGAGGGTCTGCGGGCTGGTCACCAGCAGCTCCCGCTCCGTGAGCTCCAGCACCAGCACCACCCGTCCCGGCACGAAATGGCCGAGGAAGTCGCGGCACTCCGCCACCAGGGAGAGGTCCCGGCAGTGGATGGCACTGATGTTGAAGCTGATGTGAAATGCCTCGGGCAGCTGCTCCTGTACCGGGTGGAGTGTCTTGGCCACCGTCTTCATCAAGTTGACCGTCATGGGCACGATCAGGCCAGACTCTTCCGCCTGGGGGATGAAGAGATCGGGGCGGATCAGCCCCTCGGTGGCATGTTGCCAGCGCATCAGTACCTCGGCTCCCACCATCTTACCGCCCTTGCTGGCGATCAGCGGTTGCAGATAGGGGACAAATTCCCTGGCTCGCAGCCCGCGCCTCAGCTCGTCCGTCAGGGCCCCAGGCCGCCCAAGCAGCCACCACACCAGCAGTGAGAGCACCAGCGAACTGGCTCCCAGCCAGATCAGTTGCAGATGGCGAGCCTCCCACAGGGCACGCCAGTAGATCGGCATGGCATAACCGGCGTGGATGGTGAAGGGGTAACGCTGGGAGGCGAGTATCAGGGCAAACTTGCTGTGCAGTTTCGGCGGATCGCTTTGGAAGTGGCCGGACTCATCGAGCCAGGCGGACCCCACCTGCAAGAACAGCTCGCTGGGATCGCTGCTCAGGGTAAGCATGAAACTGAGCTGACTGCTGTCAATGGCGCTCAGTGCCGCATCACGCCCCCGCTCCTGACGCACCACCAGCAAGGGGTGATTCTTGCGCACCAGGTTGCCGCTCATCAGCAGCAACTTGCGATCCGTGTAGCGGGAGCCGTCATCCACTTCCCTGGCAGGCCCGAACAGCGAGGTGCAGTTGATGATCCCCTGTCGCACCAGATTGATGGAGCGCAGGAAAGGCTCCAGCGCCACCCGCTTGCGCAGCAGCAACAGGTTGTCGCTGCAAGGTCGACCGGCCAGCGGCAATACCTCGAGGTTGGCCCGCTCGGCCTGATCCAGCATGCGCTCCAGCAAGGTTCTGGCCTTGCTGGCTGACGCACTGGCATCGTTTTTCAGCTCCTGCTCGTAGCTGTCGTGCACCATCCACCCTCCCACCACCAGGGGCAGGGCCAACACCAGCAGGGCACAACCAAGGCGCCACTTCATGCGGGCCAGATCAATCCGGAACAGAAACATAGCAACCACGCCGCAATGCGCGGGCCCGCTTCGCAGGTACCGCGGTATAAAAGTGCCCACCAGGAAACGGTGGGGCCATCATGGCCAGACAACGAAAGCGCAACGCGCGTACCAGGCAAATCGACGACGCCGTTGCTGGGCATGGCGGGTCATTATCGCGCAGCCCCCTGAAATGGAAAATGCCGCGTCGAGACGCGGCATTGTTATTTTCAGTGGTCAGACCGGCGAGTCTCAGACCGCTTGCTGCAGGATCACCGCATCGGCCTTCTTGGTGTAGGAGGCGATCTCGTTGAAGTTCAGGTAGCGGTAGGTGTCGGCCGCAGTGGCGTCCAGGGTCTTGGCATACTGCAGGTACTCGGCCACGGTCGGGATCTTGCCGATGATGGCGGCAACTGCAGCCAGCTCGGCAGAGGCCAGATAGACGTTGGCACCCTTGCCCAGGCGGTTCGGGAAGTTGCGGGTGGAGGTGGAGACCACGGAGGCCCCTTCCGCTACCCGCGCCTGGTTGCCCATGCAGAGGGAACAGCCCGGAATCTCGATGCGAGCACCGACGCGACCAAAGATGCCGTAGTAGCCCTCTTCGGTCAGCTGATCCTTGTCCATCTTGGTGGGGGGGGCGATCCACATGCGGGTCGGCAGTTCGCCCTGGTACTTCTCGAGCAGCTTGCCGGCAGCGCGGAAGTGGCCGATGTTGGTCATGCAGGAACCGATGAACACCTCGTCAATCTTGTCGCCAGCCACGCTGCTCAGCAGACGGGCATCGTCCGGATCGTTCGGCGCGCACAGGATCGGCTCCTTGATGGTGGCCAGATCGATCTCGATGATTTCGGCGTACTCGGCATCCTTGTCCGCCTCCATCAGCACCGGGTTGGCCAGCCACTCTTCCATCCCCTTGATGCGGCGGGTAATGGTGCGCACGTCGCCGTAGCCTTCGGAGAGCATCCACTTCAGCATCACGATGTTGGACTTCAGATACTCGATGATCGGCTCTTTATCCAGCTTGATGGTGCAACCGGCGGCGGAACGCTCGGCGCTGGCGTCCGCCAGCTCGAACGCCTGCTCCACCTTCAGGGTCGGCAGACCTTCGATCTCGAGGATGCGGCCGGAGAAGATGTTCTTCTTGCCCGCTTTCTCGACGGTCAGCAGCCCTTTCTGGATGGCAGCGTAGGGGATGGCATGGACCAGATCACGCAGGGTGATGCCCGGTTGCAGCTCGCCCTTGAAGCGCACCAGCACGGATTCCGGCATGTCCAGCGGCATCACGCCGGTGGCGGCGGCGAAGGCCACCAGACCGGAGCCCGCCGGGAAGGAAATCCCGATGGGGAAACGGGTGTGGGAGTCACCACCGGTACCCACGGTATCCGGCAGCAGCATGCGGTTCAGCCAGGAGTGGATGACGCCGTCGCCTGGACGCAAGCTCACACCGCCGCGGTTCATGATGAAGTCCGGCAGGGTGTGGTGGGTCTGCACGTCGATGGGCTTGGGATAAGCGGCGGTGTGGCAGAAGGACTGCATGGTCAGATCGGCGGAGAAGCCGAGGCAGGCCAGGTCTTTCAGCTCGTCGCGTGTCATGGGGCCCGTGGTGTCCTGGGAGCCGACCGTGGTCATCTTGGGTTCGCAGTAGGTGCCCGGGCGAATGCCCTTCACGCCGCACGCCTTGCCCACCATCTTCTGGGCCAGGGTGAAGCCTTTGCCGGTGTCGGCGACAGGCTGCGGACGACGGAACACGGTGGAGAACGGCAGACCCAGCGCTTCGCGGGCCTTGTCGGTCAGGCCGCGGCCGATGATCAGCGGAATGCGGCCACCGGCGCGCACTTCGTCGATCAGCACCTCGGTCTTCAGTTCGAACCGGGCCAGCACCTCGTCGGTGCCGTGGCGGGTGATCTTGCCCTCATAGGGGAAGATGTCGATGACATCGCCCATCTCCAGTTTGGAGACGTCCACTTCGATGGGCAGGGCGCCGGCATCTTCCATGGTGTTGAAGAAGATGGGGGCAATCTTGCCGCCGAGGCAGACGCCGCCGGCACGCTTGTTCGGCACGAACGGAATGTCGTCGCCCATGAACCAGAGCACGGAGTTGGTGGCGGATTTACGGGAAGAGCCGGTACCGACCACGTCACCCACGTAGGCCAGCGGGAAACCTTTCTCTTTCAGGGCATCGATGGTCTTGATGGGGCCGATGACGCCATCCTTGTCCGGGGTGATGCCGGGACGGGCGTTCTTCAGCATCGCCAGGGCGTGCAGCGGAATGTCCGGGCGGGACCAGGCGTCCGGCGCCGGCGACAGATCGTCGGTGTTGGTTTCGCCGGTCACCTTGAACACGGTGACGGTGATCTTCTCGGCCAGGGCCGGGCGGTTCAGGAACCACTCGGCGTCGGCCCAGGATTGCAGCACCTGCTTGGCGTGGGCATTGCCCGCCTTGGCCTTCTCTTCCACGTCGTGGAAGGAGTCGAACATCAGCAGGGTATGGGAGAGACCCTTGGCGGCAAGAGGAGCCAGGGTCGCATCGTCCAGCAGGTCGATCAGCGGCTGGATGTTGTAACCACCCTGCATGGTACCGAGCAGCTCGACGGCTTCGGCGGCAGTCAGGATGGGGGAATGGGCCTCGCCCTTGGCGACGGCGGTGAGGAAGCCGGCTTTCACATAGGCCGCTTCATCAACACCCGGGGGAATGCGGGAGGACAACAGTTCTTTCAGAAAGTCCTGTTCGCCGGCGGGCGGATTCTTGATCAGCTCAACCAGGGCGGCAACCTGCTCTGCGTCCAGAGGTTTGGCGACCACGCCTTCGGCGGCACGTTCTGCGACGTGTTTACGGTATGTTTCAAGCACGACTAATTCCTCTTTGGTCTTTTTTTTGGGGTTCGCCCAAGCTCGCGGCGATCGTCCTTGCGGGACACCCGTAGGGTGCCCCCCACTATATAAGTTTTAACGACTAATTAAAATCCAAACCCTGTGCAGTTATTCATCAAACCAGCATAACCATATAAACCCATTAGGTTTTTTTAGAGTGACAAGCCGCCCACCCAAGGTGAGTTAACAAAAAGGCAGCATTTCGCCCTTATTGGAACGTAGTGCCCAATTGCAGATAGAACATGTCGTGTCCCCCCTCCGCCACGCCATAGCCGAGGAAGATGGGACCGAGGAAACTCTCCACCCCCATATAGAGGGAACCCGAGGTATAGGAGGATTCGATGCTGATGTCCTCTCCCTTGTCCCAGACCCCCCCTTGCTCGAGGGAGCCCCCGAGGAACAGGGGGGCCTTGAAGGCACCGAAGTCGTTGTCCGCCACCCGGTAGATGTAGCGCAAGCCGCCGAACAGGCTGTAGCGACCGCTCAACTGGTAATGCTGGAAGCCGGACATGCGGAACAGCCCCCCCAGATCCTGCACGAACAGCGGTACCGTCTCCTGGGAGCTTGAGCCGCCCCCTTCCAGCATCAGGTTGAGGCTGTGCCTGTCCCAGGACCAGGGCTTGATCATCACCAGCCGGTAATTCACCCCCTCGGCCTGCTCGGAGGGGCCGTCCGAGGGGTCGAGATCGACGTAGGAGTAGCCCCCCTTGATGTCCCAGTAGACCCCCTGATAGGGGAAGTAGCGGCTGTCGAGGGTGTCGTGCTCGAAGCGGATGTAGGGTCCCCAGGCGGAGGCATCGGCATCCGCGTTGGTGAGGTTCTGGATCTCCACGCTGCCGATCTTGCCCTCCAGTCCAAGGGAGAAGCGGCTCCAGGGCTGGCGATTCCAGCCGACGGCAAGATCCACGCTGGTGAAGCTGTACTCGGAGTCCAGATAGCTGACCCCGGACGACGACCTGCTCTCTTCCGGGAAGAAGACGCGTCGCTGGGTCTTGTCGTAGGCCAGGCTCGTCTCGCCGAAGTAGGTCTGGGAGGGCTCCAGCGGGGTGTAGAAGTCGGTCTTGAGGTGCTTGGCGGTCCCGAGGGACGCCTCGGTCAGCCACTCGCCTCCCCAGTCGTTGACGTTGGTCAGGGTGTAGGACATGCCGACGTTGTAGTTGGAGCTGCTCTCGAAGTCATCGGAGAAACCGAGCTGGAAGTTGAGATAACCCGGCCCCCAGTTCTTCTCGCTGGCGTCCACCACCAGCACGTTCTCCCCGTCCCGCGCCTCCACCTCGTAGGTGATGCGATCGAACGACTCCAGGGCGTAGAGGCGACGGATCCCCGCCTCCAGGCTCTCGTAGGTCTGCACCTTGTCCGGACGCACGTTCAGCATGGCCCGCACCGTATCGTCGGAGAGGCGCGACTTGTTGATGATCTCCACCTTGTCGATGTAGTAGGCGGGCTGGCCGCTGCGCTCGGCGCGCCGGCTCAGCTTGCCGTTGCGATAGTCGGCGTAGGCGGCGGGCGAGAGAGAGAGCGCATCGAGCCGGGCCGCTGCACTGTTGGCGACCGCCTCCCCGATCTTGATCCCCTCCGGCATCAGGGCGAAGTCGGCGATCCCCATGTTGCCGAACTCGGGGTTCAGCAGGATGTCCCTGGGGCCGAGCAGCGCCTTCTGCTTTTCGGTCCCCACCTGGGTCATGTAGGTGGTGAGCTGATCGATCATGGCCAATCCCGACTTGAGGGACTCCCGGGTACGCAGCTTGGCGCTGATGTCCACCGCGATCACCACGTCGGCCCCCATGGCCTTGGCCACGTCCACCGGCATGTTGTTGACCGTGCCACCATCGGCCAGGATGCGGCCGTCCCACTCCACCGGCTTGAGGGCACCGGGAATGGACATGGAGGCCTGCATCGCCTTGGCGAGGCTGCCGTGATCCAGCACGAAGGGGGTCACCGTCTCCATGTCGGTCGCCACCGCGCGATAGGGGATAGGCAGGTTGTCGAAGCTCTTTTGCGCCGGCAGGTTGGAGGTGGCGTGGCGCAGCAGGCTGGCCATGGACTGTCCCTGGAAGAAGCCGTCCGGCAGCTGGGTCTGGTCACCGTTGACCCCGATGTCGGTGCGCAGCTGGTACTTCTCGGTCTGCTGCTTCTTGCGCAGGGAGAGCTCGTCGCGCCCCACCTTGTCCTGATAGCCCTTGTTCCAGTCGATGGCAAGCGTCGTGCGCTCCACCTCCTCGGCGCTGAGCCCCATGGCATACATGCCCGCCACATAGGAGCCCATGCTGGTCCCGACGATGATGTCCACCGGGATGTGCTTTGCCTCCAGCACCTTGAGCACCCCGATATGGGCCGACCCCTTGGCCCCGCCGCCGCTCAGTACCAGGGCGATCCTCGGACGATCCATCTTGGTTGCCCCCGAGTTTCTGGCCGTAGGCGCGGGATCATTGGCTCCGGCCGCCGCCATGAACGGCAGGATCGCCAGCAGGAGCACGAGCAGGTGGGTCCATCCCCGATGAAAGATGCGCATATGAGAGTCCATAAATCCGGTGCGAGTCGAGCGGGCAGGCCGCCAGTCAGGTGCAGCCTACTATAAGTGCAAGCACTTTAACCGCAAGCCGGGGTGCTGGCGAGGGGTCGCCCCGCTTGCGACGATGTCTTGGCAAAATCGGGCGCCAATCCAGTCCAATCCGGGTGTGAGCGCAAACGTTAATCGACAATAAACGCCCCCGCCGCCTCAAGAGCGCGCCAAATCAGCCGCTATTATGAGTTCAACCCTGGTTCACACTTCCGAGTCACCCCTATGTTCGCAAGCCTGACACTGAAACAGAAAATTCTGGCCACCGTCATCCTCGCCGTGGCCCTCTCCTGCCTGCTGGTGGGCTATTTCAGCCAGCGTTCTGCCCAGCAGCTGATCGAGAACCGCATGTTCGAGCAGGAGCTGCCCAACCTGACCCAGCGCATCGGCAAGGAGATCGAGAAGGATCTCACCTCGGTCGCCAATGCCGCCAGACAGCTTGCCAACGACCGCTTCGTGCTGGACTGGGTCGAGCGCGGCATGCCCAAGGAGCAGGAGTCCATCCTCATCAACCAGCTCAAGGACATGACGAGCCAGTATGGTCTGGTCACCGCCTCCTTCGCCGATCGCCAGAGTGCCGCCTACTACAACCAGGACGGTTTTCTGCGCATCCTGAACCACGAGCAGGACAACTGGTTCTATGACTACACCAAGAGCCGCCAGGATCTGATGCTCAGCATCTTTCGGGAGAGCAATGGCGAGGTAAAACTGTTCGTCAACTTCCAGCAGCTCGACGGACGCGGCCTCGCCGGCCTCGCCAAATCCCTCGACAGCATGGTCAGCATGCTCGCCAACTTCCGCATCGGCGACAGCGGCTTCGTCTTCATGACAGACGGCAGCGGCAAGGTGAAGCTGCACCCCGACGCCGCCCGCATCGATCGGGACAACCTGACCCAGCTGGCCAGCGGCAGCAGCACCAACCTGCTCAACAAGCAGCCCTTTACCGCCACCCGTGCCGAGGTCGACGGCCAGCCCGTGATCCTGGCCAGCAGCTACATCCCCCTGCTCGACTGGTATCTGGTGGCCCAGGTGCCGGAGGCCGAGATTTATGCCGAACTGGACAGAGCGCGCCTGCACATGGTGCTGGTCAGCCTGGCCATCGCCGTCGGTATGGGGCTGCTCGGCGTTCTCCTGGCCGGCTCCGTGAGCCGCCCCCTCAACGAACTGGCCCGCCTGTTCCGCGAACTCGGCAGCGGTGATGGCGACCTCACCCATCGCCTCAAGGTCGATGGCCGTGACGAACTGGCCCAGGTGGCGACCGGCTTCAACAACTTTGTCGCCAAGATCCACGGCTCCATCGAGCAGGTGGCGAGCAACTCCCGCCAGCTCGCCGCCACTGCCAACGAGGTGGCCGCCAAGGCCCAGCTCACCCAGCACAACTGCACCGCCCAGCGGGATCGCACCGTTCAGGTCGCCACCGCCATCCACGAGATGGGAGCCACCGTCAGCGAGATCGCCGGCAATGCGTCTCTCGCCGCCGACGTCGCCAAGCAGGCCAACGAGCAGGCCGATGCGGGGGCCCAGGTCGTCGCCCAGGCCCGTCACGGCATCGTCGGCCTCTCCGGTGAAATCGAACAGGTCGCCGGGGTCATCGAGTCCCTGGCGAGCCAGACCGACTCCATCGGCAGCATCCTCGACACCATACGCAGCATCTCGGAGCAGACCAACCTGCTGGCCCTCAACGCCGCCATCGAGGCTGCCCGCGCCGGCGAGCAGGGCCGTGGCTTCGCCGTGGTGGCCGACGAGGTGCGCAACCTCGCCAGCCGCTCCGCCGCCTCCACCGCCGAGATCCAGGGCATGATCAACAGCCTCCAGGAACAGAGCGCCCGCGCCGTCAGCGCCATGGCCCAGGGCCGCAACCAGAGCCTGCGGGTGGTGACCCAGGCCGACGAGGCCAACGGCGCCCTCGACCAGATCACCGG